>CAJUOA010000004.1 GCA_910587785.1 uncultured Oscillospiraceae bacterium
CTTTCTCTGTGGTCCGAGTGACGGGATTTGAACCCACGGCCTCTTGGTCCCGAACCAAGCGCGCTACCAGCTGCGCTACACCCGGATAGCTTATTCATTATAAACTCCACAGCTGGTCCTGTCAAGTAGGAAATCAAGAAAATGGGAAGATTTTTGAAAATGGGAAAGCTCCTCTCGCAGAACGAACGGCCTTTTAGAAAAAGGTCCGGGGGTTTTGCCCCCGGACCCGCTCATCTCACCGCCCCCACGAACCGCAGGAAGGCGTCCCGTCCCGCAGGCATGCACTTAAAGACTCCGGCGTGGTCCAGGACCCGGGCAAAGACCAGCCCGATTTCCTGCCGGAGGATTTCCTCCACGCTCTCCGCCGTGAAGGAATGCTTCTCCCTCAGCTGAGCGGCCCACTCCGCGTGTTTGACCAGCTCAGGGTCCGCCGCCGGGTCGCCGCCGGAGACCAGCACCTTTCCCAGCCGGGCCATCTCGCCTTTGAGCCGGGCGGGAAGCACCGCGAGGCCCATCACTTCGATCAAGCCGATGTTTTCCTTTTTGATGTGGTGGAGCTCCTGGTGGGGGTGGTAGACCCCCAGAGGATATTCCTCCGTGGTGATATTGTTTCTCAGCACCAAGTCCAGCTCATATTTCCCCTCCCGCATCCGGGCGATAGGGGTGATGGTGTTGTGGGGCTCGCCGTCCGTCTCAGCGAAGATGAAAGCGTCCTTGTCCGTATAGCTCCTCCAGGCGGTGAGGATCTTGTCCGCCAGCTCCACCAGCCGGCCGTCATCTTCGCTCCGCAGACGGAGGACGCTCATAGGCCATTTGACGATGCCCGCCTCCACATCGGAGAATCCGGCAAAGCTCACCAGCTGTTCCACCGGGGCCTTCTCCATGGCAAAAGTGTAGTGCCCGCCCTGGAAATGGTCGTGGCTGAGGATGGAGCCGCCCACGATGGGCAGGTCCGCATTAGAGCCCACGAAGTAGTGGGGGAACTGCTTGACGAAATCCAGAAGCTTCCGGAAAGTGCTCCGGTCGATCTTCATGGGCGTGTGGAGGCTGTTGAAAACGATGCAGTGCTCATTGTAGTACACATAAGGGGAGTACTGGAAGAACCAGTCCGCTCCGGCGATGGTCACGGGGATGATCCGGTGGTTCTCCCGGGCGGGATGGTTCATGCGGCCGGAGTAGCCCTCGTTCTCCCGGCAGAGCTGACACTTGGGATAGCCGCTCTGCGGGGCGCTCTTGGCGGCGGCGATGGCCTTGGGGTCCTTCTCCGGCTTGGAGAGGTTGATGGTGATGTCCAAGTCGCCGTATTCTGTCCGCGTCACCCATTTGACGTCTTTCGTAATGCGGTAGCGGCGGATATAGTCCGTGTCCTGACTGAAGGTGTAGTACCAGTCCGTAGCGGCCCTGGGGCTCTGGGCATAGCGCTCCTGGAAGCGGGCGATGACCTGACTGGGCCGGGGGGTAAGCACGCCCATGAGCTTGGTGTCCAGCAGGTCCCGGCTGGTGACATCCCCCTCGATGAGCCCCCGCTTGACAGAGAAGTCCACCAGACGGGAGAGGATGTCCTCCAAAGTCAGGTCCAAAGGCTGCTCCGGCTCGGCGAACTCCTGGAGGTCCAGGACCTGCAAAAGGCCGTTGACAGCCCAGACCCGGTCAGAGGATTCGATAAGCCCGGTCTTCACAGCGTAGTCGGCCAAAGCGGCCACATGGGCCGAGAGATAGGTGTCGATCATAACTGCTCCCTCCTCACGCCAGGCGCACGCCGCCCACAGGACGGATGGTCAGCACATGACAGGCCCCGTCGCCCAGATAGCGCTCCATCTCCACCTTGAAGGTGTCCAGCATATCCAGGGGCACGAAGGCCTGGATGGTCCCGGCGAAGCCGCCGCCGTGGACCCGGCAGGCTCCCCGACCGCCCAGGGACCGTTCACAGAGGCTCAGGGCCACCGCCACCTCCTGGTGGTGGGTGTACCCGGCGGGCACCACGTTTTGCAGCTGCCTCCAGCTGGAGAGGCCCGAGGCGGTGATGAGCTTCAAAAACGCGTCGAAGTCCCCCCGGCGCAGGGCCTCCACCTGGGCGGCCACATGGCGGTTGTCGTCGTAGATGTGCATGGCACGGAGCACGGCCCGGTCCCCGGCCTTCCGCCGCAGGACCGGGAGGGCGGCTAAGAACTCCTCCTCCGGCACCTCCCGCAATACGCTCTTGCCGAAGTGGGCGCAGATCTCCTTGAGCTCCCCGGGCACGGCGGCGTACTCGCCGGTGAGGTCGGCGTGGTCCGCGCCGCTGTCGATGATGCACAGGGCGTAGCCCGTGGCTGCGAAGTCGAAGTCCACCCGCTCCACAACAGGGTTGGCGTTGTCCTGGAAGTCGATGGTCACCATGCCGCCCACAGAGCACCCCATCTGGTCCAGCAGACCGCTGGGCTTGCCGAAGTAGACGTTCTCCGCGTACTGCCCCACCTGGGCCAGCTGTATGGCAGAGCAGCGCCCGCCAAAGAAGAGGTCGTTCATGATTTTACCGAAAAGGATCTCAAAGGCGGCGCTGGAGCTGAGCCCGCTCCCGCCCAGCACACTGCTCATGACATAGGCGCTGAACCCCGCCAGGTCCGCGCCCTGCCGCCGGAACCAGGCCGCAATGCCCCGAATGATGGCGGCGGAGGTGTTGCGCTCGCTCTCCCGGACGTCCAGGCTGTCCAGCTCCACCACCACCGGCGGATACCCCTCGCTCTGCACCCGGATGACGTTCTCCCCATTGAGGCTCACCGCCGCGATGGCGTCCAGATTGATACTCGCGGCCAGAACCCTGCCATGCTGGTGGTCGGTATGGTTGCCGCCGATCTCGGTGCGCCCCGGCGCGGAGAAGACCGCGGCTTTTTCCCAGGGGCCGAAGCTCTCCTCCAGCCCCGCCAGCAGGTGCTGGTAGCGGCTCTCCTGGGCCGGTACGGCCTTGGGACCGTACAGCGCCGCGATGGGCTCCCGAAGCCCTTCAAAATCGGTCAAAGTAAGTGTTGCCCCGCTCATAGCATCCTCCTAAATTTTCCAGGCCTCCCAAGCCCTATTTGCTTCTTATTATAGAGACCTCTCCCCATATTTCACATGGATTTTTCTTCCACTTAGAAGCATTTTTTCATCAGATTGCGTCTCAGGGCAGATAAACGCAGGCACCGGCGGAGGGTCCCACCGGCGCCTGCGCGTCTTATCCCAAGAGCAAAACGAAGTTTTGCGGACAAAAAGTTTTTTCTTTTCTGCTTCTCTTTTCTTTTGTACACAAAAGAAAAGAGAAGGGCCGCCTAATCCCTCCGCTCGTCCTCGTTGGCGTGGCACTCCCGGAAGCGGGCGGAGAAAGCGGGGGATTGGCCGTGGACATAGAGATGGGAGGTGTCGCCGAAGGCGGTGATGCGGAAGGAGGCGATGCCGGGGCGGCGCTCCTCGGTGGCCACGGTGGTGACGGAGGACGGCGCGGCGCAGGTGCCGTGCCAGAGGACCATGGGGGAGGCGTTCAGCAGGTGGCTGAGGAGGACGCACTCCACGCCGAAGTGGCAGAAAAAGACCAGGGTGTCGCTGCTGGGCCGGAGGGCGCGGTAGAGATTGCCCTCCCGTTTGTAACCATGGTGCTCCAGGAGGGCGTCAAACTGGGTCGTGACCCAGTCGTACTGCTCCTTGACCCCGGCGGCGCGGAAGATCTCCGGCTCATGCCACCGGCCGGGAAGGTAAAAGCGGGGCTCTCCTGTCCAGTCCTGGGGGAGCCAGTCCCAGCAGACGCTCTCCTGCTCCGGCCTGTCGGGGCGGCGGATGGGGGCGCGGAACTCCCGAAGCCAGGGGCATTCCAGGGCCTCCCGCCCCACCCTTTGCAGGGTGGGGGCGGCGGTGTCCTTGGCACGGCCCAGGGGGGAGACGTAATAGGCGGCGGTCTCGACGGCGGCAAGGCGCTCCGCGAGGAATTCCGCCTCCTTGCGGCCCACCTCCGTCAGAGAGTCGATGGAATAGTCCGGGTCGCCGTGGCGGACGATGAGGAGTTTCACCTTACACCCCTCTCTCCGAGCGGGCCATGAGGTTGTAGAGCATCACGGCGGCCTGGGCACGGGTGGCGGTCCCGGCGGCGTCGAAGGTCTCCGACGTCACCAGCTTCATCCCCTGAGCCAGGGCGGCGTAGCCCATGAGGTCCTGGGGGATGCTGTCCTTGTCGGCGAAGGCGCAGGTGAAGATGCCGGGGAGCTTTGCCACACCGGCGCACCCGGCGGCATCCAGGAGCATCTTCACCGCCTCGCCCCGGGTAAGGACCTTGTCCTCTCTGCGCTGGTCCCTGGTGAGCAGGCCCAGGTCATAGGCCCGGCGGTAGAGCCAATCGGCGTCATCCTCGCTGTTCCAGGCGTAGCCGCCGGCGCTGAGGATGAGGGCCACCAGGTCGATCTGGGTCAGCGCGCTGTCAGGACGGCAGGCCCCGCCGCTCCAGCCCACGCCGTACTGGGCCATGCGCTCCAGCTGGGACTTGGCCCAGTGGCCGTCCAGGTCGGAGTAGGTAATATCGGCAGCGGCGGCGCCGGTATCCTGGAGGACGATCTCCCCGGTCTTGGCGTCCACGCCGGAGGCGCGCTGGTCCTCCTCCAGGCCGTAGGCGAGCTTAAGGCCGTAGAAGTAGGCGTAGCCCATGTCCATCAGAGGCATGGCCTCCGGGACGTCGGGGTCCAGGGCCACGGGGATCTGGAGATAGCCCATGGGCAGATCGAAGTGGTCAAACCAGGCGTCCAGGGCAGCGTCCTCGGAGAGGATGCCCCCGGCGCTGTCAAAGGTCACATCCTCCGTCCAGGAGCGGCTCAGGGCGCTGATGGAGCCGTCGGTAATGTCGATGGCCACCTGGAGGCTGTTTTCCGGGAAGAAGTACCCGTTCTCCTTCTGGGCGTAGCGGAAGCCGTGGGAGGAGCTCCAGCGCTCACCGTCCCAAGGCGTACTGGCGTAGAGGGCGGAGGAAGCGAATTCCTCTCCCCAGAGCCCGGTGAGGAACGCCTCACCGGTTTTGCGGGCCTCCTCCTCGGAGACGGAGGCTTTGCGGCCCTCCGTGTAGGGGGCCGAGGAGTAGACCTCCAGCAGGTCCCCGGTCTTGGCGTCGCAGGTGACGGTGCGCCGCCAGACGCTGTCCTTCTCCCCGCGGCGGGTGTAGTTCAGGCGGGCGGTGACATCGCCGCTCTCCTTCTCCAGGGAGTAGTTCGCGGAGGCCAGAGTGTAGCGGTCCAGGCCCAGGGCCTCCAGCTCCCGCAGGGCCTTGTCCAGCGCCTCCTTGGAGCGGACGCCCTCCAGCTTGGAGATGCCGGTGAGTTCCGCCTGGGTAAGTCCGCCTGCGGCGGTGTCCGTAGCGGCCTCGGGGGTGGATACAGCGGCGTTGAAGAGGGCTCCGCCGCTCTCGCCCTTGTCCCGGACCTCCTCGTAGAGCTTGGTCAGGTTCACAAGCTCTCCGGTCTGGGCGTCCACGCAGTACTCGTCGCCGCTCTCAGGCAGGTAGCGGAGGACGGCCTCCTTGCTCTCCGGGTCCAGGACGTACTCCAGCCGCAGGGCCAGGGTGTCCCGCAGGAGCGCCCCTGCATCCGCCTTGGAGGCGGCGGGCTTGGCGGAGGGCACGCCGCCGATGGTCTGCCCCTCCAGCACGTCCCGGCTGAAGCGGGTGACTACGCCGTCCGCAGCCCGGACAGTGACGGAAAAGCTCAGGGGGGAGGGCAGGCCGTTTAACAGAATCGTGCCCCCGAAGCGGTAGGTCTCGGTGGTCATACGACCGGTGTTCTGGTCGGAGAACTGGGCAGTCTCCAAACCGCCCTCCAGCACCTTTTTCAGGAACTTCTCCGCAGAGGCCCTGGCCTGCTCCCGGCTCAGCTTGGGGAAGGCCGGGGGAAACTTCCAGTCCGTGCTGGAGACGGGCGCGGCGGGGTCCTCGCTGGAGAGGTAGTAGCGGATGACCTTCCCGTCCTCGGTGGCCTCCACCTCCAGGCGGCCGTCGCTGTCCCGGCCGGACCAGTTGAGGCTCCAGACCGGGGCGAGCCCGTTCTCCTGGAGCTCGCCGTAGAACTCGCCGTATGTGTCGCTGATGCCCAGGGTGCTCTTCACCTTGGCGGTCACCTTGGCGAGGCGCTCGTCTGTTGCAGGGGTGGGGGCGGTCTCGCTGATGGCCATGATGCCGTCCTCCGCCTCCGCCGTGGGGACCGGCTCGCTGGGAGCGGTGGACGCCACCTCCGCCGCCGCAGAGGCCGGGAGGATGCCCGCCGTCAGCAGAGCGGCGGACAGGAGCGCGCTGAGAAGCTTCTTCATTTTCATAGGGGTCCCTCCTTTTTGATCTTCCGGGGTCTACTCTCTATGACGCTTTTCCACGGAAAAAGTTCCGGACCGGAGGGAGATTTTTTTGATCCCGGCAATCCGGCACCTGACGCCCACATTTGGACAGCAGTTCCCCATTTTTCTGGTTGATTTTTCCTCACCCCTACAGTATGATAAAGAAAGCACATTTCTAAATATCAAAAAGCTGTGAGAGGAGGACCGAATTTGCGATTTACGAAAATGAACGGCGCGGGAAATGACTTTATCCTCATCAACAATATGGTGGAGGGCCTGGACCACAGCGTCTTTCCCGCTTTGGCCCGGACGCTGTGCCACCGCCGCCTGTCCATCGGCGCGGACGGCCTGATGGTGGTGGAGCGGCCCGGCGCGGGCGGCGACTACCGGATGCTCTTTTACAACGCCGACGGCTCCGCCGGGGAGATGTGCGGCAACGGGGCCCGCTGCATCTGCCGCTACGGCTTCGAGCACGGCCTCGCCGGGGAGGCGCAGACGGTGGAGACCCCCTCCGGCATCGTCACCGGGCGGCGGATCGACCGGACGAACTACCGCATCCGCCTCACGGACCCCAGCGTGGTCCGGCTCCACTGCCCTGTGGAGGCCCAGGGGCGGACCTGGGAGTGCGCCTACGTGGAGCTGGGGGTCCCGGGCCTGCCCCACGCGGCGGTGGCGTACCCCGGCCTCGCGGAGCGGTCCATGGAGGATCTGCGGGAGCTGGGGAAGGCCCTCCGCTGGCACAGCGCCTTCCCCAAGGGGGCCAACGTGAACTTCTACGACATCACCGGCCCCGACCGCCTCGTCGAGCTCACCTATGAGCGGGGGGTGGAGGACTTCACCTTCGCCTGCGGCACCGGCACCGGGGCCACCGTGACGGCCCTCACCCTCCTTGGGAAGGTCAGCGGGGAGGACGTGGCGGTCTCGGTGCCCGGAGGGCTCCTGCGCGTCACCGTGGAGCGGACGGGCGAGGCGGTGAAAGACCTCTGCCTCACCGGTCCCACCAATACGGTCTGCGAGGGCGAGGTGCTGGACGAGGCCGTAGCCGCCCTGCTCCACTGACCCCGTTCCATACGATCTAAGGAGGGAATGTATCATGAACGACCGCTTGAACAAAAAATCCGTTGCCCGAAACTACGCCTTTCTGGCCGTCATGCTGGGGGCCATGGTCCTGGGCTGTATCGCCGGACTGCTCTTCCCGGTGACGCGGGACGCCGAAGGGGCCGTGGTCCAGGCGGGGGCCACGGTGCTCAAGCCCCTGGGCACCGTCTTCATCAACCTCATGTTCTGTATCGTGGTGCCGATGGTCTTCGCGTCCATCTCCAGCGCCGTGGCCAACATGCGCAGCCGCGCCCGGGCCGGGAAGATCATGGGCATCACCATCGGCACCTTCGTGGTCACGGGGGCCATCGCGGCGGCGATCATGTACCTGCTCATGCGCCTCTTCCCGCCGGTCCTGGCCCCCTGGACGGACATCCCCGCCGGGGAGATGGGCGAGTACGCGTCATTGTCCCAGCTGCTGGTGAACTTCTTCACCGCCGAGGACTTCGTGGGGCTCCTCAGCCGCCGGGCCATGCTGCCGCTGATCGTGTTCTCCATCCTCTTCGGCTTCGGCGTGAACCTCAACGGCGGCAGGGAAACTCCGGTGGGCCGGTTTTTGGAGGACCTCTCCGCCGTGATGCTCCGGGTGGTGAAGATCGTGACGTACTACGCGCCCATCGCCTTTTTCGGCTTCTTCGCGGACCTGGTGGCCACCTACGGCTCCCAGATCACCGTCAACTACGGCCGGGCCATGCTGGTCTACTACCCCCTGTGCGCGGTGTACGTGTTCACGGCCTTCCCCCTCTTCGCCTGGTTCGGCGGCGGACACCGCGGGCCGGCGGTGATGTTCCGCCACATCCTCAAGCCCGCGGTGGTGAGCCTGGGCACCTGCTCCTCCGTGGCCACCATCCCCACCAACATGGAGGAGGCGGCGGATACCGGCATCTCCAAGGATGTCTCCGACATGGTGCTCCCCCTGGGGGCCACCATGCACATGGACGGGTCCTGCTTCTCCTGCGTGCTGAAGATCGCGTTTGTCATGGGGGTCTTCGGCGTGCCCCTTGAGGGCGTGGGGATGCTCCTGAAGGTGGTGCTGGTGGCGGTGCTCTCCAGCGTGGGCATGAGCGGCGTCCCCGGCGGCGGGTACATCGGCGAATATATCATCTGCTCCATCTTCTTCCCCAATCAGATGGAGCTGGCCTTCCCGATCCTGGTCACCATCGGCAATCTGGTGGACCCCCCGGCCACGATGATCAACTCCGCGGGGGATTACGTGGTCTCCTTCATCGTCTCCCGGTTCGTGGACGGGAAGGATTGGTTGCAAAAGGCGTTGGCGAAGCAGGCTATCGAGCGGAAGTAATAATAAGGCGAGGCAGAGGAGATTTCCCTCCAGACCGGCGACACAGAGGCGGAATAAAAAAGAGAGCCGCACGGAAAAACCCGTGCGGCTCTCTCTAGGCCCAAATCAGTGCAGATGCATCGGCGTCTTGGGGGAATTTTGCTTTCTCGCGTTGGTCTTGCCCTCGATACGGATCTCGCCCGCGGCGATGAGCGCCCGCTTGGTCAGGGCCGGACCCACCAGCTCGTACACCAGCACGGAGAACAGCACCACATTGCGCACGATCTCCCCGTCGCTGAGCTGCTGGGCGGTCAGCGCCATGCCCAGCGCCACCCCCGCCTGGGGCAGCAGGGTGATTCCCAAGTATTTGGTGATCTTCTCACTGCACCCGGTCATGGCGCAGCTCCCGAACGCGCCCAGGTACTTGCCCAGGGACCGGAAGATGATATATACCACGCCGATGAGCAGTACCAGCGGATTAGACAGGATGCGCAGGTTCAGCTCCGCGCCGGACAGCACGAAAAACAGCACGAACAGCGGTGCGGTCCAGCTGTCCACACGGCCCATGAGCTCCTCGGAGAAGTCGCAGATGTTGCAGAACACGGTGCCCGTCATCATGCACACCAGCAGAAGGCTGAAGCCGCAGTGGATGCCGCCGATCTCAAACTCCACCATGGAGAAGCCCACCGTCAGCAGGACGAAGGCGATGGAGAGGGTCAGACGCTTGCTGCGGGAGAAGAAGTACTTCTCCAGCCGGTAGAGCACCCATCCGGCCACAGCGCCCAGGACCAGGGACAGCACGATCTCGACCACCGGCTCCACCAGCACGGTCACAAGGCTGATACTGCCGCTCTCCAGGGCCGTGGCCACGCCGAAGGAGGCGGAGAAGAGCACCAGGCCCACCGCGTCGTCGATGGCCACCACCAGCAGCAGCAGCTTTGTCAGCGGGCCGTCCGCCTTGTACTGCCGCACCACCATCAGCGTAGCCGCCGGGGCCGTAGCCGCGGCGATGGCGCCCAGGGTGATGGCGGAGGACACGGAGATCAGCGTGGGATTGATGAAGTGGAGACCCACCAGGGCGATATCCACCAGCACCGTGGTGGCCACGGCCTGGAGGATGCCCACGGTGATGGCCTGCCTGCCCATATGCTTGAGCTGGTCCAGGCGGAACTCATTGCCGATGGTGAAGGCGATGAAGCCCAGGGCCACCTGGCTCATGATATCCAGGGAGGCCACCGCTTCCGCCGTGCCAAAGCCCAGGCCCCCCAGGCCCAGCGCACCGATGCAGTAGGGTCCCAGGAGCAGGCCCGCCACCAGATAGGCGGTGACCGCGGGCAGGTTCAACTTTTTGGCCAGACGGCTCATCAGCAGGCCGCCGATCAGAGAGGCCGACAGTTGGATCAGAACTTGAGACATCAGAAAAGCACCTCGATTCATGGGATTCAGGATAGGTCTGCGGGAGCGCCCGCAATTTCATACTGAAAAACTATAGCACGCTCCGCCCCAAACCGCAAGGAGGTTTTCCTGAAATCTTAGACAAAAAGCGCGCAAAAGAAAGCCCCGGCAGCCGTCATGCTGCCGGGGCTGACTGTTGGACGAATGAGTGCTGGGCTCTGCACTGCACCCACCAGGGGCCTTGCCCCTGGACCCCACCACCTTTGAAAAGGTGGACGAAACTTTTATCCTGCGCTTCGCGCCTTGTCCTGAAATGCCTGCCTTATGCCCGCGCCTGCCCGTCTACATGGATCACCTGCCCGGTGATATAGGACGCGGCGGGGCTCGCCAGGTACAGGAACGCGTTGGCGATATCCTCCGGCTCGCCGATGCGGCGGAGGGGGATCTGGCCGATCAGGGGCTCGATGACCTCCTTGGGCACGGCCTGCATCATATCGGTGTTGGTGATGCCGGGGGCCACCGCGTTGACCCGGATGCCCTTGGGGCCCAGCTCCCGGGCCAGGGAGAGGGTCATGCCGTTGACGGCGAACTTGCTGGTGGGGTAGGCCACGCCGGAGGGCTGGCCGTACTTGCTGACCATACTGCTGGTGTTGATGATACAGCCGTCCCCCTGAGCGGCCATGATGTCGTAGACCGCCCGGATGCAGTAGAACACCGCGTCCACGTTCAGGGCCATGACCTTGTGGAAGAGCTCCGGGGTGTAGCTGGCCAGGGGCTCGGAGGAGCTCATTCCGGCGTTGTTGACCAGGATGTCGATGCGCCCGTGGCGCTCCGCCACGCCCTGGAAGGCGGCGCGGATGGACTCGTAGTCCCGGAGGTCCGGGGCGATGCCCTCCACGGACCAGCCGGGATGGGCGGCCTTGATCTCGGCCACGGCCTTGTCCGCCGTCTCCTGCCGGGAGCCGCACAGGACCACGGCGGCATGGTTTTTCAGGTACTTTTCAACGATGGCGCGGCCGATGCCGCGGGTGCCGCCGGTGACGACGGCGATCTTGCCTTTCAGCATTGTGTATACGCTCTCCTTTTTCATTGCGTTGGGAAACCGGGGCTCACCCCTTCCGCGCCCACAGGATGGCGCGGCTGGTGTCCTCGCCGATGGGGCGGCGGTCGTAGTCCCCCCACTCCCCCTCCAGGGTCAGACCCGCCCGGCCCAGCCAGGTGTGGAGCAGGTCCAGGGTGGCGAAGTGCTTGTAAGAGGGGATGTCCTGGACCGCCACCCGCCCGTCGGGCAGGTCCAGCTCCAGGCGGCGGGTGAAGCGGAGGATGCGGGTCCGCTGGTCGTAGCTGCTGTCCAGCAGGGTCATCCGGCCCCCCTGTCCGCTGCTGTCCATGCCCTCCCAGATGACCCGGGGGCCGCTGTCCGCGAAGCGCCGCTCCGGGTGGAGGGTGTAGTCGTAGTCGATGAACACATGCCCCCCTGGGCGGAGGGCAGCGGCGGCCTTGTCGATGAGGAGCCGCTGGGCGGCGGGATAGCTCATGGTGTCGGAGACGATGTTGAACAGCAGGTTCGCCGCCAGCAGGACCACGTCGAACCCGCCGCCCCAGATGTCCCGGACAGCGTCCGCCTGGCGGACCTTAAAGCCTCCGGTGTCCCCGGCCCGGAGGGGGATGCGCTCCAGCATGGCAGGGTCGAAGTCGAAGCCCTCCGCGGTGTGTCCCGCCCGGGCCAGGGGCACCAGGAACCGTCCGCTGCCGCAGGCCACGTCCAGCACCCGCCGGGGCCGCAGGCCGATGAGGTAGAGGGCGAAGTCCACGTCCTCGGCACCCGTCTCGTCCCGGTCGTACATCTCGGCGGCCCACTTGGAAAATAGTTGGTCTTCGTTATACAAGGTGTTCTCCTTTCACGGGGCGGCGCCCCGGCGGAGAGAAGGACTTATTTGCAGAGCGCGGCGGTGTCCATGGCGATCATGAGCTCCTCGTTGGTGGGGATGACGAAGATCTTCACCTTGGAACCGGCGGCGGAGACGTCGGTCTCCTTGCCGCGGACCTTGTTCTTCTCCGTGTCCATCTTCACACCCATGTACTCCAGGCCCTGGCAGATCTGCTCACGCAGCTCCATGGAGTTCTCGCCGATGCCGGCGGTGAAGACGATGGCGTCCACGCCGCCCATGGCGCTGGCGTAGGCGCCGATGAACTTGCGGACCTCGTAGATGAACTTGTCCAGGGCAAGCTGGGCGCGCTCGTTGCCCTTGGCGGCGGCGTCGTCCAGGTCGCGGAAGTCGGAGCTCACGCCGGAGATGCCCAGCACACCGCTCTTCTTGTTGAGGATGCCCAGCATCTCCTTGATGTCATAGCCGTAGCGGCCCATGAGGTACTCCAGGATGGTGGCGTCCACATCGCCGGAACGGGTGCCCATGGGGAAGCCGGCGAGGGGCCCGAGGCCCATGGAGGTGTCCATGCACTTGCCGTCCACCACGGCGGAGAGGCTGGAGCCGTTGCCCAGGTGGCAGCAGATGACCCTGCTGTGCTCGGGATTGCCCAGCATGTCGATGGCGCGGGCGGAGACGTAGCGGTGGCTGGTGCCGTGGAAGCCGTAGCGGCGCACGTCGTCCTTCTCGTAGTATTCGTAGGGGATGGCGTAGATATACGCCTTGGGGGGCATGGTCATATGGAAAGCGGTATCGAAGACAGCCACCTGGGGGGTCTTGGGCATGATGGCCTGGCAGGCGCGGATGCCCATCAGGTTGGCGGGGTTGTGGAGGGGGCCCAGGGGGATGCACTTCTCAATGGCCGCGATGCACGCGTCGTCGATGATGCAGCTCTCCGTGAAGGCCATGCCCCCGTGGAGCACCCGGTGGCCGACGGCAGCGATCTCGTCGGTGGAGGCGATGACGCCCTTGACCGGGTCCACCATGATGTCCAGCACGGCTTGGATGGCCTCGGAGTGGGTGGGCATGGGGATGTCCTGCTTGACGTCCTCGCGGCCGGGGACCTTGTGGGTCAGACGGCCGTCGATGCCGATGCGCTCGCACAGGCCCTTGGCGAAGACCTCGCCGCCCTCAGACTCCATAAACTGGTACTTCAGGGAGGAGCTGCCTGCGTTGATGATCAGAATTTTCATGGTTTTCTCTCCTTGTCGGTCTGATTGTTATTGTTTTGTTAATTTTTGTTTCCAACCTGTATCTTGCAATCCGGGCTGGAGACAGTTAAAATAGACCCTATCATATTGTAGACTATTTTTGCCGGTTAGACAACCATTTTTTTGGGGTTTTTCCTAAAAATTTTGGATGGAGACCGGCCGTTGCCGCAGGGAGGACGTTCATGACCGCTGTAGGGATCATCGCTGAGTATAACCCGTTCCACCGGGGCCACGCGTGGCAGATCGGGGAGGTCCGCCGCCGTCTGGGGGCGGATACGGCGGTGGCGGCCTGCATGAGCGGGAATTTTGTACAGCGGGGGGACTTTGCCCTGCTGGAAAAGCACGCGCGGGCGGAGGCGGCGCTCTCAGGCGGCGCGGACCTGGTGCTGGAGCTGCCCACGCCCTGGGCCTGCGCTCCGGCGGAGCGGTTCGCCCAGGGGGGCGTGGCGGTGCTGGAGGCCGCGGGGGTGGTGACGCACCTGGCCTTTGGCTGCGAGTGCGGGGACCTGGAGCCTCTGGAGCGGATCGTGGCGTGTCTGGATACGCCGGCGTATCACGCCGGCCTGCGGCGGTTCCTGGACGGGGGCATGACCTTTGCCGCCGCGCGGCAGGGGGCCGTCCGGGGCCTGACAGACCGGGAGACGGCGGAGTGTCTCTCCCGGCCCAACAACACGCTGGCGGTGGAGTACCTGCGGGCGCTGAAGAAGCAGGGGAGCGCCATAGAGCCGCTGGCCCTGCCCAGAGTTGGAGCGGCCCATGACAGCGGGGAGCTGGGGGACTTTTCCTCCGCCTCCGCCATCCGGGAGCGGGTCCTGGCGGGGGAATCCTGGCGGGAGCTTGTGCCGGAGGGCACTGCCCATGTCCTGGAGCGGGAGATGGGCGCGGGCCGGGCCCCGGTGAGCGCCGCCAGCTGCGAACGGGCCATCCTGGCGCGCCTGCGGCAAATGGGGAAGGAGGACTTCCGGCCCTACGACGGAGGGAATGAGGGGCTGTACCGCCGGTTCTATCAGGCGGTGCAGTCCGAGACGGCGCTGGAGGACGTCCTGGCGGCGGCTAAGACGAAGCGCTATCCTCTGGCCCGCCTGCGGCGGATGCTGGTCTTGAGCGCGTTGGGTGTCCGGACGCCGGGGCCTGGGGAGATGCCGCCCTATCTGCGGGTGCTGGGGGCCAACGGGAGAGGCCGGGGGCTTCTGCGGGAGATGGTGGAGCGGGCGGTCCTGCCCGTTCTGACGAAGCCGGGGAGCGTCCGCAGGCTGGGGGAGCGGGCTCAGGAGGTCTTTGACCTGGAGAGCCGGTGTACGGACTTCTATGTCCTGGCGTTTCCGGAGCTGGCGCAGGCAGGACCGGGGCAGGAGTTTGCCATTGGACCTGTGATGAGATAAAAGCACGGTAAGGAGAACTGTATGAGACATTTTGCCGCAGCCTTTTTAGCGCTGTGTTTCTGCCTGCTGGCGGCGTGCGCAGGGATGGAGGGGGGCAGGCCGGCAGTTCCGGTCCAGCCGGAGACGCCGCCTCCGGAGACGCCGCCGGTGGAGCCGGAGTACCAATTGGATGCCGCCACGGCGGAGAATACTTTTACTGCCGAAGACGGCACGGAGGTGGCGCACTATACATATACGCTGTTGACTCTGGCGGTGGTCAATGGGGAGGAGCTGCCCCAGGAGATTGCGGAGGCGGTTGAGCGGAATGTGGATCTTTTTAATGAGACGATGGCCGTGCTGATGGAGAAGTCTTCGGAGACGGGGCGCATCATGGGGGAGGACGCGCTGTCCGGGTATACAGTTTGGGATAGAAACAGTATTTATTACTATGATGAGACCTCCGCCCGCGGGGAATTGCTGGGGGAGATCGTCAGCGTCCGGCTGGATAACCAGTGTTTTACCGGCGGGGCTCATCCGAACCGGTATGTGTCCAGTTTCCTGTTTGACCTGCGGGCGGGGCAGTTTATCAATCCGATCCAGATCGCTGATACGCCGGAGGCTTTTCGGACGGGGGCGGCGGCGGTCCTGCTGGAGAAATTGGAGGAGCGGGGGGACATTTTGGGCAGCTGCTGGCCGGAGTATGCGGAGATCATCTCCCGGTGGAACGAGGGGACGGTCCTCTTTGATGAGGAGGGGATGCTGGTGGTGTTTTCGCCCTATGAGCTGGGGCCGTACTCTATGGGGGAGGTGGAGCTGCGGGTCACGTATGAGGAGCTGGCTTCCCTGGTTGGAGAGGAAGGGCTTCGGAGATTAGGGGTTCGGGAGGGCGGTTGAGGGACGGGACGCCGCGCTCTGCGAAGGGATGGGCAGTACCGCCCGCACCGTGCCGGTGGCCCGGTAGTATCGAAATAGAAGCGTGCTTCAGGAGGCGAACCCAACGAAGAAGGCCAAAGGGCAGGGGAGTGGTTCCAGTGATTCGACTGGCATCGGCCCAGGGCAGGAATTGGGAAAAACCAGACAAACAGGTCGTAGCGTAAAATAAAAAACCCCCGTGGGAATGAGGGGGTCCGGACCGTAGGTCCGGCGCGCTTTTGGTGACTTTTCCCGCGGGGGAAAAGTCACCGGGGTCCGGGGCGAGGAGCCCCGGGGCTGCATGTCAGCACCCACTACCCCCAGGAGGAAAAAGGAGGGTCCAGGGGCACAGCCCCTGAACCCTGGATTCGCAGGAGAATAAAAAAGAAGGGACCCCGGAGAAATCAAAAAAGCGGCGAAAAGCCGCTTTTTTGGTTATGTCAGACAGCTCTGGTGACTTTACCGGAACGCAGACACCGGGTACAAACATAAACATGGCGGGGAGTACCGTCGATGATCGCCTTGACGCGCTTGACGTTGGGCTTCCATGCGCGGTTGGAGCGTCTGTGGGAGTGAGAGACCTTGATGCCAAAGGTAACACCCTTGTCACAGAATTGACATTTAGCCATCCGTTGCACCTCCTTGCTGTTCAAAGATTCAAATGGGCACAAAAAGCACCGCAGACTATGATAGCAGAGTTTGACACAAAATGCAAGCACAAAATTAAAAATTCAGAAAACTTTTTGCGCTCTTGCCAAGCGGCTCCTTTTATACTATAATAATCCGAAAGAAACGGCGGGGCGGGAAGCCCGCCGCAAGGAGGGACGTTGGGATGAAAAAAGACGAAATGACCGGCGGCATCAAGGTCGCGGAGCTGGTGGAGAAGCTGGGGCTCGCGGTGGTGAACCGGGGGGCGGATTTTGAGACCGCCCTGGTGGGGATCAAGGACGTGAACCGGCCCGGGCTCCAGCTGGTGGGATTTTTCGACTATTTTGACGAGCGGCGCCTGCAGGTCATCGGCATGGCGGAGACCAAGATGCTGGAGAAGATCACGCCGGAGCAGCGGCAGGAGGGCTTTGCGCGGCTCTTCTCCTACAATATCCCCGCCCTGGTGGTGAGCCGGGACCTGGATATCTTCCCGGAGTGTCTGGCCATGGCCCGGAAGAACCAGCGCACGCTCCTGCACACGGCGGACACTACCGTGGATTTCACGACGAAGGTCATCGAGCTCCTCACCCGGGAGACCGCGCCCACCATCACCCGCCACGGCGGACTGCTGGACATCTACGGCGAGGGGGTGCTCATCACCGGCGACAGCGGCGTGGGCAAGAGCGAGACGGCCATCGAGCTCATCAAGCGAGGCCACCGCCTTGTGGCGGATGACGCTGTGGAGCTGCGCCGGGTGACCGACAAGCTCTACGGCAAGGCTCCGGAGCTCATCCGGCACTACATGGAGCTGCGGGGCATCGGCGTCATCGACGTCCAGCAGCTGCTGGGCACGAGCGCCGTCAAGCTGGAGAGCCAAGTGGACCTGGTGGTCCACCTGGAGCGCTGGCGGGAGGATAAGTTCTACGACCGCTTCGGCCTGGACGAGGAGAAAGTCAATATCCTGGGGCTGGAGGTGCCCATCGTCACCATCCCGGTCCAGCCCGGACGGAACCTGGCCACGATCGTGGAGGTGGCCGCCGTCAACAACCGCAACAAGAAATACGGCTTCAACGCCGCCAAGCAGCTGGCGGACGAGCTGGAGCGCCACGCCATGGAGGGATAGGGCGGTATGGACAGGGAACCTTCGCGGCAGCTCCGAGAAGTACTGCCGGAAACTGTGCATCACCCCCGGCCTGGGAGTTCGCCGATACACAGTTCTTCACAGCTTTGGAAATAACGGTGGAGGAGCTTGTCAGGTGCTTCCTCTTTGAGTTCGGGGAGGACCGGACGCTGCGACCGGGAGGAGAGCTTCAACGAGCTGTACGACGGGCTGAAGAATATCGAATGATTTGTCCGGCGCATTTCATAGAATCGACTGTTGGGAGGAACAATCAATCATGTACTACATTGGAATCGACATCGGCGGGACCAACCTGAAGGCGGGGCTGGTGGACGAGAGCTACCAGATCGTGGCCGCCAAGAAGACGCCCCTGAGATTCGTGTCCATGGAGCAGATGGGGGAGACCCTGGTGCAGATGGCCCTGGACCTTCTGGAGGAGAACGGCGTGCCCCGGGAGAAGGTCTCCAGCGTGGGCATGGGCTTCCCCGGGCCGGTGGACAACAAAAAGGGCGTGGTCATCAAGACCGTGAACATCCCCATCCGCTTCATGCCCGTGGCGGAGATGTTCCACAAGCACTGGGATATCCCGGTCTACCTGGGCAACGACGCCGACTGCGCCGCTCTGGGGGAGTACTACCACTTTGAGGACAAGAACGTGGAGAGCCTGATCCTCGTCACCCTGGGCACCGGTATCGGCACAGGCATCATTTTGAACGGGAAGATCCTCTCCGGCGTCAACGGCTGCGGCGGCGAGGGCGGGCATATCGTCATCGTCCACGACGGCGAGGCGTGCTCCTGCGGCCGCAAGGGGTGCTGGGAGCGCTACGCCTCCGCCAACGCCCTCATCCGTCAGACCATGACCGCCATGGAACAGCACAAGGATTCCTCCATGTGGGGCCTTGTGGGCGGCGATCTGAGCCGCGTGGACGGCCGCACCGCCTTTGAGGCCCTGCGCACCGGCGACACCGCCGCCCGGGCCGTGGTGGACCAGTACCTGCGCTATCTGGCCGACGGCCTGGCCAACTACGTCAACATCTTCCAGCCGGAGGTCATCTGCCTGGGCGGCGGCGTCAGCCATCAGAGCGACGAGAACCTGCTCATCCCCCTCCAGGGCATGGTCCGGGAGATGGTCTTTGGCCGGGAGGCGGATGTCCACACCAACCTCACCAAGGCCAAGCTGGGCAACGACGCCGGGATCATCGGCGCCGCCCTGCTGGGGTTGAATCAGTAACATTTTTTCATCTAATATCCCATTTTAAGGAGGCTTTCCATGCCCTGGGTTGATGCGTTTGACCGGGAGACGGCATCCCGGTTCCCGGAACTGGAAATTTTGCAGGAGGAGCCCATGGCGGCTCACACCACCTTCCGCATCGGCGGTCCGGCCCGGAGGTTCGCAAGGCCCCGGAGGCCGGAGGAGCTGACCGCGCTGCTGGAGCTGGCCGGCGAGCGCCGCTGGCCTGTGCTCCTGGTGGGCAACGGGTCCAACCTCCTGGTCTCGGACCGGGGGCTGGACCGTCTGGTGATCCACACCGGGGCCCTGGAGCGCATAGCGCGGACAGGGGAGACCGTTCTGCGGGCGGGCGCGGGGACGGGTCTGGCCTGTCTGGCCTCCTTCGCCCTGCGGGCGGGGCTGACCGGACTGGAGTTCGCCCACGGCATCCCCGGGAGCCTGGGCGGCGCGGTGTGCATGAACGCCGGGGCCTACGGCGGCGAGATGCGGCAGGTGGTCACCCGGGTATGGGCCTGGTTCCCCGGGGAGGGGACCGCCGCCCTGGGGCCGGAGGAGCTGGATTTCGGCTACCGGCGCAGCGTCTTCTCCGGGAAGCCCGGTGCGGTGCTGGAGGCGGAGGTCACCCTCGCCCCCGGGGACCCGGAGGCCATCCGGGGGACCATGGAGGACCTCTCCCGCCGCCGCCGGGAGAAGCAGCCCCTGGAACTGCCCAGCGCGGGCAGTACCTTCAAGCGGCCGGAGGGCCATTTCGCCGGGACCCTCATCCAGCAGTGCGGCCTCAAGGGCGCAAGGGTGGGGGGCGCGCAGGTCTCGCCCAAGCACGCCGGATTCGTGGTCAACACCGGCGGGGCCACCTGCGCCGACGTGTGCGCCCTCATCGAGCTGGTGCGCGCCCGGGTGCGGGAGGAGACCGGCGTGGACCTGGAGCCGGAGATCAAGATTGTGGACTGACGCAGTCCGCAGTGTGTGGGAGGGCGAATATGGAGATTCTGATCATTTCCGGTCTCTCCGGGGGAGGCAAGAGTAAGGCCGCCTCCTTCCTGGAGGACATGGGATTTTATATTGTGGACAACATCCCGGCGGGGCTCATCATGAAGTTCGCGGAGTTCTGCGCCGCGGGCTCCAACCGCTACAGCCGGGTGGCCCTGGTCTACGACGTGCGCACCGGCGAGAGTCTGGACGAGTTCCTGGATGTGCTCTCCGCCCTGCGGGCGCGGGAGTACGTCTGCCGCCTCCTCTTCCTGGAGGCGGACGTGGCCGCCATCATCCACCGCTACAAGGAGACCCGGCGGCTCCACCCTCTGCTGGAGGGTTCCGGGTCCCTGGAGGAGGCGGTGCGGCGGGAGATGGTTTTTATGGCCCCGGTGCGGGCGCAGGCGGACGTGGTCATCAACTCCTCCAACTACTCCACTGCGCGGCTTCGGGGGGAGCTTCTGCGCCTCTTCGGCGACAGCAGGGAGGCCGGGGAGATGATCGTGAGTCTGGTCTCCTTCGGCTTCAAGCACGGATTGCCTATGGAGGCGGACTTGGTCTTCGACGTGCGCTTCATGCCCAACCCCTTTTACATCGACTCCATGCGCCACAAGACCGGCCTGGACCAGGAGGTCCGGGACTACGTCCTCTCCTTCCGGGAGACGGAGCAGTTCCTGGAGAAGCTCCGGGACCTGCTGCGTTTTGTCCTCCCCCTCTACCGGGAGGAGGGCAAGACCATGCTGGTGGTGGCCGTGGGCTGTACCGGCGGGCACCACAGGTCCGTGGCCGTGACCCACGCCCTGGCCGGGTTCATCGCCTCCCTGGGGTACCAGGTGACGGAGAACCATAGGGATATGACGAGGAATTGAGTTGTTGAATATCAGGAGCAATGTATGGACCTGCATTTTGACTTAGAAAAGGCAAAAATGTATAAAAGCCAGTCACAAGCTATCAGGGTTTTGACGGAATCATGGGCAGAGGCGAATCTGTTTTGCCCACGGTGCGGCTTTCATCGTATCAAACATTTCCCTAATAATCGCGCTGTTGCAGATTTTTACTGTCCAGCCTGCAGGAGTGAGTACGAGCTGAAAAGCAAAAACGGGAAAATTGGCGCCAAGATAGCCGATGGAGCTTATGAAACCTTTATAAAACGAATTACCTGCGATCATAATCCGGATTTTCTAATCTTAAGCTATCACTTGAGCGATCTATGCGTAGATGATCTGCTGATTATTCCAAAACACTTTTTTACCCCGGAAATAGCTGAAAAACGCAGGCCGCTCGGTGACAATGCCCGCAGGGCAGGTTGGGTGGGATGCAATATCCTGTTTGGAGAGATTCCCGAACAGGGCAAGATTTCCATCATTCAAAACCGCTGCGCAGTGGACTCCAATGAAGTGGTTGCACAAGTGCAGAAATCTGTTGTATTACAGACTTCAAACATTGAAGCTCGTGGCTGGCTGATGGATTTGCTCAATTGTGTCAACCAAGTCCATGGGGATATTTTTGCTCTGGATGACATATATCGAAACGAGGCCATGCTGCAAGCGCGCCACCCGCAAAACAACAATATCCGCCCCAAAATCAGACAGCAGTTGCAGGTTCTGCGCGACAAAGGCGTTATTGAGTTTCTGGGGCGGGGGTTATACAGAAAGATTTTTTAAAACTGGAACGTTAAGTATTCATAATTTTGTGCCGCTTAGGGTACGGGAAGAACAAAACGCCTATGAATGAAGAAAAACTCTACCGCGGTCCCAGCGGGAAGGGGCCGAAGATCGTGGCCATCGGCGGCGGGACGGGGCTGTCCACCATGCTCCGGGGCCTCAAGCGCCACACCAACAACCTGACGGCCATCGTCACTGTGGCCGACGACGGCGGCGGTTCCGGGGTGTTGCGGCAGGAGCTGGGGATGCTCCCGCCGGGGGACATCCGCAACTGCCTGGAGGCCCTGGCCAACGTGGAGCCCCTCATGGGGGAGCTGCTCCACTACCGGTTCACCGAGGGGTCCCTGAAGGGGCAGAGCTTCGGCAACCTCTTCCTCGCCGCTCTCAACGGCATCTCCGGCGGCAGCTTCGAGCAGGCCGTCAGCCGCATGAGCCAGGTTTTGGCCATCACGGGCCGGGTCCTGCCGGTGACCACCGCCAACGTCCAGCTGGAGGCGGAGCTGGAAAACGGCGCACGGGTGTTGGGAGAGTCGAAGATCTTCTACTGCAAGAAGCGGGAGGACTGCCGCATCCGGCGGGTCCGTCTTCTGCCGGAGCGCCCCCCGGCCCTGGAAAGCGCCCTGGAGGCCATCCGGGAGGCGGATATGATCCTCCTGGGCCCCGGGAGCCTCTACACCTCCATCATCCCCAACCTGCTGGTGGAGGGCATCGCCCAGGCCATCATGGACTCCGACGCGCTGAAAATTTATATCGCCAACGTCATGACCCAGGAGGGGGAGACCGAGGGCTACACCAACGCCGATCACATCCAGGCCATCTTCCAGCACTCCCTGCCGGGGCTGTTCCACCTGTGCCTGGCCAACTCCGCCAATATCCCCGCCGACATCCTCTCCCGCTACGCCCAGGAGGGGGCCGAGCAGCTGCGCTTCGACAAGGAGGCATGTGCGAGGCTGGGGGTGGAGCTGGTCTCCCGGCCCGTCTCCACGACCCGCAGAGGCTTTGTCCGCCACGACAGTGAGCTCTTAGCCGCCGCCCTCCTGGAGCTCCACGCCCAGAAGAGCGTCCGAATCGCCGGACTGGGGCGGTACCGGATGGAGTGACGGGATGTATCCCAGCCCCTCCCGCGGTCTGTACGAAAAAACAGCTTGCAGGATGTACATGATCATGCTATTATCATGTACATAGAAAGGAGGGGCTTTTTATGCCGCACATCAGACCGATCACGGACCTGCGCAATACGAACGAGATTTCCGAGCTCTGCCACGCCCAAAATGAGCCGGTCTTCATCACGAAGAACGGCTACGGCGACCTGGTCATCATGAGCATGGAGACGTATGAGGCGCTGACGGCCTCCCCGGCAGAGGCGCATCCCGGAAGGAAGACTGAGAATTTGTGCTATTTGACGGAGCAGAGCCCGATCTGGGCGGGGATGCTGGCCGACGTCCTGCACCAGCACGGCATCCCGTTCATTCAGGAGAGCTCCCTGGGGGCCGGACTGGCCCTCAAAACGGGCTCCCTGTCCGAGACGATCCGTTTTTTTGTCCCGGCCTCCCGCCTCGCCGCCGCAGAAGCGCTGACCGAGGAGCTGTTCGCCAAAGGACTGGAGGACCGGAGCGGGGAAAGCCCATCGCCGGAGGGCGAGGCCCTGTAGAGGGAACGGCCCCAAAATCTTGCAAGGAGAAAAACAGTGGACAAACGATTAGAGCGCATCCTGCCGCGGGTGCAGAAGCCGGCGCGGTATGTGGGCGGAGAATATAACGCCGTGATGAAGCCGAAGGACGAAGTGGACGTGCGCTTCGCCTTCTGCTTCCCGGACACCTACGAGATCGGCATGAGCAACCTGGGCTTCCGCATCCTCTACGGGGTGATGAACGACATGCCCGGGGTCTGGTGCGAACGGGCCTTCACCCCCTGGACGGACATGGAGGAGGAGATGCGCGCCGCGGGCATCCCCCTCTGGTGCCTGGAGAGCGGGGACCCGGTGGGGCAGTTCGACATCATCGGCTTCTCCGTGGGCTACGAGATGGCCTACACGGCCATGCTGAACATGCTGGACCTCTCCGGACTGCCCCTGCGGAGCGAAGACCGGCCGGACCTCACCCCCCTGGTCATCGCCGGGGGCACGGCCATGTACAACGCCGAGCCGGTGGCGGACTTCATCGACCTGGCCCTCATCGGCGAGGGGGAGGACGTCCTGCCGGAGCTCATCACCCTCTTCCGCAAGGCAAAACAGGAGGGGTGGGACAAGTCCCGCTTCCTCCGGGCGGCGGCGGAGATACAGGGAGTATATGTTCCGTCACTTTATACGATCTCCTATCACGAGGACGGCACCATCTCCGCCATCACCTCCCTGGACGGCGCGCCGGAGCGGGTCTATAAGCGGGTGGTCCACGACATGGACAAGTCCTATTACCCCGCCAAAACCATCGTCCCCAGCACGGAGATCGTCCACGACCGGGTGACCCTGGAGGTGTTCCGGGGGTGCATCCGGGGGTGCCGGTTCTGCCAGGCGGGGTATGTCTACCGCCCGGTGCGGTGCCGGAGCCGGGAGCAGCTGGCCCGGTACGCCCGGGAGTCGGTGGAGGATTCCGGGTATCAGGAGATCACGCTGAGCTCCTTATCCACCAGCGACTACCCGGAGCTGGTGGGTCTGTGCAGCGATCTGGAGCTCTTCTGCGGGGAGAAGCATGTGAATCTAAGCCTGCCCAGCCTGCGGGCGGACAACTTCTCCATGGAGCTGATGCAGCGGCTGCAAAAGGGCCGGAAGGCGGGGCTCACCTTCGCCCCGGAGGCGGGCACTCAGCGCCTGCGGGACGCCATCAACAAGAACGTCACCGAGGAGGAGCTCATGGAGAGCCTGCGCACGGCCTTCTCCGGCGGCTGGAGCGCGGTGAAGCTGTACTTCATGCTGGGCCTGCCCACGGAGACCGATGAGGACGTGGCGGCCATCGCGGAGCTGGCTAACCGGGCAGTCCACGTCTGGCGGGAGTACGCGAGCAATAAGAACCGGCCCTTGCGGATCACCGTCTCCACGTCCTGGTTCGTGCCCAAGCCCTTCACCGCCTTCCAGTGGGAGCCCCAGATCTCCATCGAGGAGTACGAACGCCGGGTGAAGCTCCTGCGCAGCTCCATCACCGCCAAGGCCGTCACCTACAACTGGCACGACGGGGACACCAGCTTCCTGGAGGCTGTGCTGGCCCGGGGTGACCGGAGAGTGGGCCGGGTGCTGGAGAAGGCCTACCGCAAGGGGGCCCGGCTGGACGCCTGGACGGACTGTTTCGACCTGGGGCGCTGGACCGAGGCCTTCGCCGAGTGCGGCCTGGACCCCGCCTTCTATGCCAACCGGGAGCGGGGACGGGATGAGATCATGCCCTGGAGCGTGATCTCCTGCTATGTCTCCGACAGCTATCTGTGGCGCCAGCGGGAGCTGGCCTACCAGTCCGAGACCACCCCGGACTGCCGTACCCAGTGCGGCGGCTGCGGGGCCAATATCGTGGAAGGGGGGGAGTGCTGCCGTGGCTAAACTGCGTCTGCGATTTGCGAAGGAGGGCCGGGCGGTGTACATCTCCCACCTGGACCTGCTGCGGACCTTCCAGAGGGTGTTTTTGCGGCAGGGCATCGTCCTGCGGCACTCCCAGGGGTTCCACCCCCACCCCATTTTGTCCTTTGCCCTGCCCCTGAGCGTGGGGCAGGAGAGCGTGTGCGAGCTTCTGGACCTGGAGACGGTGGAGGACCTGGACTGCGCCGCCCTCCCCGGGCGGCTGGCCCCCTCCCTGCCGGAGGGCATCCGGGCGCTGGAGTGCCGGGCGCCGGCGCGGCCCATCCGGGACCTGGCGGAGCTTTTGTGCCGGGTGGAGCTGGTCTATGACGGCGGCGTCCCGGCGGGGGGCGCGGAGGAGGTGGGGAAGCTCCTCACCGGAGAGACCTTGGTGGTCCAGAAGAGGACCAAGAGGAAAGCCATGGCGGACATCGACATCCGCCCCATGCTCCACAGCCTGGAGGTAGAGGAGGAGTCGGGGCTTCTGCGCCTCACGGTTCGGGTCGCGGCCCAGAACCCGGGGCTGAACCCGGCGCTGCTGGCCGCAGCCATCGCCGCACACCGCCCGGAGCTGACGCCGGACTTCACCAGGGTGCGGCGTCTCGAGGTGCTGGACGGCGCAGGAGGGGTGTTCTGGTAAATTCGTCAAACCGCCCCGGCGGCCCTGGAGGCCGCCGGGGCTTCCATAGCGAAAAAACATGGCAGTGGATCGGAAAAAAGTATTTGCAATTTTGTAAAAAAGGGAGTATACTCCTTTGAAGAAAAAATAAACTAACAGGCAAGGAAGTGATCGAGCCAATGAGTGAGAGACTGCTGGGAATTTTGCTGGACTCCTTCTGGAAGATCCTTCTGCCGGGGCTGACGGTGACCATCCCGCTGACGGTAATCGCCTTCGCCCTGGCGATGGTCATCGCGGTGGCGGCGGCGCTGGTGCAGTTTGCCAACGTGCCGGTGCTCAAGCAGGTGTGCCGGTTCTATATCTGGGTCTTCCGGGGAACGCCCCTTCTGGTGCAGCTATTCGTGGTGTTCTACGGCCTGCCCAACCTGGGCATCCTCATGGAGCCCTTCCCGGCGGCGGTGCTGGTGTTCTCCCTCAACGAGGGGGCCTACTGCGCGGAGACCATCCGCGCGGCGCTGGAGTCCGTCCCCGTGGGACAGCTGGAGGCGGGGTACTGCGTGGGGATGAGCTGGTGGCAGACCATGCGCCGGATCATCCTGCCCCAGGCCATGCGGACGGCCTTTCCGTCCCTCTCCAACGGCCTTATCGCAATGGTCAAAGACACGTCCCTGGCCGCCAACATCACGGTGGCGGAGATGTTTATGGCTACAAAGGAGATCGTGGCCTGGAGCTACGAGCCCCTGGCGCTGTACATGGAGCTGGGGCTTATCTACCTCATCTTCTCCACGGTGCTGACATGGCTCCAGGGCGTGGGGGAGCGGAAGCTGGGCGCTTATGAGACGGCGGAGGTGGACTGATGCTGGAAGTGAGAGACGTACATAAAACCTTCGGCTCCCTGGAGGTGCTCAAGGGCGTGGGCCTGCGGGTCAGCCAGGGGGACGTTGTGGCCATCCTGGGCCCCAGCGGCTCCGGCAAGACCACCCTGCTCCGGTGCATCAACTTCCTGGAGACCGCCGGCAGCGGGACCATGATCTTTGACGGGGAGACGTTCCAGATGGAGCGGATGAGCAGGCGGGACGTGGCCCGCCTGCGGAAGAAGACCGCCTTCGTGTTCCAGAACTACAACCTGTTTCGCAACAAGACCGCCCTGCAAAACGTCACTGAGGGCCTCATCACGGCCCGGAAGATGCCCAAGGACCAGGCGGAGGACGCGGCAATGAAGGCCCTCCGGAAGGTGGGCATGGCGGACCGGGCGTCCCACTACCCCCGCCAGCTCTCCGGCGGACAGCAGCAGCGTGTGGCCATCGCCCGGGCCCTGGCCACGGACCCGGAGATTATCTACTTCGACGAGCCCACCTCCGCTCTGGACCCGGAGCTCACGGGCGAGGTGCTCTCCGTCATGCGGAACCTGGCGGAGGAGGGCCGGACCATGCTGGTGGTGACCCACGAGATGGGCTTTGCCCGGAACGTGTCCACCCATGTGGTCTTCATGGAGGACGGCGCGGTGGTGGAGGAGGGCCCCTCCCGGGAGGTCTTCCGGAACCCCCGCCAGGCCCGGACCCGGGAATTCCTGCGCACCACCGGCGATGCCGGCGTGTAATATCAAGATCATTCAAAAAGGAGAACTTACATGAAAGCAAGACGCATCGCGGCCCTCCTGACGGCCGCACTTCTCAGTCTCACCGCCCTTACCGCCTGCTCCGGCGGCGGAAAGGACCAGGGGGGCGCCTCCGGCGGCCTCCTGGCTCAGATCAAGGAGCGGGGGGAGATCATCGTGGCCATGGAGGGCACCTGGTCCCCCTGGACCTACCACAACGAGGCCGACGAGCTGGTGGGCTACGACGTGGAGGTGGCTCAGAACATCGCGGAAAAGCTGGGGGTGAAGGCCTCCTTCGTGGAGGGGGATTTCGACGGTCTCCTGGCCGGGCTGGACGCCGGGCGCTATGACATGGTGGTCAACGGCGTGGACATCGACGAGGGCCGCAAGGAGAAGTACGACTTCTCCGATCCCTACGCCTACGGGAGCATCGCCGTCATCGTCAAGAGCGACAATACGGACATCCAGTCCATGGAGGACCTGAAGGACAGGAAGACCGCCAACACCCTCACCAGCACCTACGCCGCCGTGGCGAAGAAGTACGGCGCAGACGTGACCGGCGTGGACGATCTGAACCAGACCTTCGAGCTCCTGCTCAACGGCCGCATCGACGCCACCCTCAACGCGGAGGTCAGCTACACCGACTACATGAACGCCCACCCCGCCGCCCAGATCAAGATCGCCTGCCTCGCCCCCGAGTCCACAGAGACCGCCATCCCCATGCGAAAGGGCGAGGAGACCGCCAGCCTCCGGGAGGCGGTCAACAAGGCCCTCGCCGAGATGAAGGAGGACGGGACGCTCAGCGCTCTCTCCACGAAGTACTTCGGCGAGGACATCTCCAAGCCCCAGTAAGCCCTATTCAGAACAAGAGCCGGACGGTGCCCCCGTCCGGCTCTCATTTTTGCCTATTGCTTCCCGCTCCCCGTCCAGAACTGGGCCACCACCGCCTTCAGCCGCTCCATGTCGATGGGCTTGGCGGTGTGGGCGCTCATGCCGGAGGCCAGGGTGGCCTGCACGTCCTCCTCAAAGGCGTTGGCGGTCATGGCGATGATGGGGATGGTGTCCGCGCCGGGGTGTCCGCTGGCGCGGATGGCCGCGGTGGCCTCATAGCCGTTCATCACGGGCATCTGCACGTCCATGAAGATCATGTCGAACTCTCCCGGCGTGGAGTGGAGAAAGCGCTCCAGCGCCGCCTGCCCGTTGGGCGCCACCTCGCAGATAACGCCCTCGGTGTCCAGCAGCTCCATGAGGATCTCCGCGTTGAGCTCGTTGTCCTCCGCCGCCAGGACCCGCAGTCCCTCCAGGGAGAAGGCCTCCTCCTGGGGCTCCTCCGCTGGGGCGTCTCCGATGATCTGCCCCACGGCCCGCTGGAAGCTGGAGAGGAAGAAGGGCTTGGGCAGGAAGGCGTTGACCCCGGCGGCAGATGCCTCCTCGGCGACGTCCTCGAAGTCGCAGCTGGTCAGGACCAGGAGGGGCACCTGCTCCCCGGCGGTCCGCCGGATGCGCCGGACCACCTCGGCGGTCTCCAGGCCGGGCATCCGCCAGTCCAGGAGGATGACGTGGAAAGGCTCTCCCCGCTCACAGGCGTCCTGGACCAGGGACAATGCCTCGTCCCCGGAGGCGGCGGTGGTGATCTCCACCTCCGTGCCGCTCATGAGGGTCCGGATGTCCAGGAGCACATCCTCGTCGTCGTCCGCGGCAAGCATCCGGGTGATGCCCCGGCGGAGCCAGAAGCCGCTGTCCTGCTCCCGGTGCCCCAGGACGAAGGAGACCTCCAGGGTGAAGGTACTGCCTGCTCCGGGCTCACTCTCCACAGCGATGGTGCCGCCCATGAGGTCGACGATGTTCTTCGTGATGGCCATGCCCAGGCCGGTGCCCTGGATCTCCCGGGTCTCGTCGGTGACCTCCCGGGCGAAGGGATCGAAGATGGTGGCGAGGAATGCCTCGCTCATGCCGAAGCCGTTGTCGGAGACGGTGAAGCGCAGGTGGGCGCGGCTGTCGGCGTTCTGGGGCAGGCCCTGGACGGCCAGGCGCACCTCGCCCCCCTGCCCGGTGTACTTGACCGCGTTGGAGAGGAGGTTGATGAGCACCTGGCTGAGGCGGAGCTTGTCGCCCAGCAGGTACTCCGGGAGGCCGGTGCCGGTGGTGACCTCGAAGCGCTGGTCCTTGGCCCGGGCCTGGGGGAGCATCATCGTTTGCAGCTCGTCGAGGAGCTCCGGCAGGCTGAACTCGGCGATATTGAGGGAGGTCTTGCCGCTTTCGATCTTGCTCATGTCTAAGATATCGTTGATGAGCCCCAGCAGGTGCTGGCTGGAGGAGGCGATCTTCTGGGTGTACTCCCGGACCTTCTCCGGCTTGTCCGCGTCCCGGCTGAGGAGGGAGGAGAAGCCCACGATGGCGTTCATAGGCGTGCGGATGTCGTGGCTCATGTTGGCGAGAAAGCTGCTCTTGGCCTCGTTGGCCACCTTGGCCGTCTGCAAAGCCTCCCCCAGCATCTCATACATCTGCCGCTCCTGGGTGCGGTCGGAGAGCATGAGGATGAACTGCTCCCGGTCCTCCAGGGAGCAGTGGCGCAGAAGCTCCTTGAAAAAGCGCACCTCGCAGGTCTTCACATGGAGCATGTCCCGCTCCCCGGTCCACACGCCCCCCAGGGGGATGGCGGCGAGGGTCTCCTCTGTCAGGCCCGACTGCCCGAAGGGGGTCTGCTCCCCGAAGAGAAGGCTGCGCACGTCCCGGCGGACCTCCTCCGGGTCCAGTCCCAGCACACGGTGCAGGTTGGGGCTGACGTACCCGGCGGTGAAGTCGGCGGGGGAGAAGAGGACGAAGATGTCGTCGGTATTCTGGGTGAGCAGGTCGAAGAGCTGTTCCCGGGAGCGGACCTCCCGGTCCTTCTCGCCCATCCTGCGGCGGGTGCTCCAGGCGGCGAGACACACGGCCAAAACGCCCAATCCCAGCAGGCCGCAGACAGCGGCGGTCATCCAAATTTGTTCCCAGGTCATAATACGCACCTATTCTATAAGAGGATAGTCAACAGCCAGACCGGAGGATCTCGCCTTTTGCCACCAGATTGTCCTTTCCCATGCCGCAGACATAGGGATTGGAGTCAAAGCGGTAGCAGAAGTCGAGAAAACCGGCCCGCTGTTCGGGGTCGTTCATGATCTTCACCAGCAGTTCCCGGGGGATGGTCCGGGCGTACGCGCCGGGGCCCGCCAGTTCTACGTTTTGCACACCCAGCCCCTCCAGGATGCCCTTGAGCTCGTCCGGCAGGAAGGTGTAGGTGATGCACCAGGGCGCGCCGCCCGCCTCGTAAGCCGCGATCTCCGCCTCACCCCCCATGAGGCCGTCCCCCCAGAGCTTGCCGGCGGCGGCTTTGTCGAAGCGGAAGGACCGGACGGCCTCCTCCCGGTGCTCGACGCACCATTTGACAAAGGGGTCGCCGCAGGTCTCGTCCAGGATGAACTGGTTTTTCTGGATGGGGTTGGCAAGGTACGGCAGGTACCCCAGGCGGCTGGAGACGCTGAGCACAAGGCGCTTCCGGCAGATGCGCACCAGCTCCCGGAGGACCTGCTCCTGCTTCGGGTATGTATAGGAGATGGGGGCGTCGAAGGAGATGACCAGGTCAAAGGAGCGGTCTTGGAAGGCGCTCAGGTCCTCCAGCGCGCCTTTGACGAAGGTCATGCGGTCCAGGACGCCCGCTTTTTCCGCCAACTCCTGCGCCTTGTCCAGCATGGGCTGGGAGATGTCGAAGTGGGTGACCTCACAGCCCTGCTTCGCAAGGAGGATGGAGAACCGCCCGCACCCCGCGCCGCCGTCGAAGACGGTCCGGACGCCGCCCAGGCTGGAGAGAAGGGTCCGCTCAATGTGGCTCTTTTGCACGATGTCGTCGATGTAGGTCTCCTCCCGGCGGCTCTCCAGCTCCCCCTTGTCTGGGAGGTTCCACAGCCGCTCGGAAATTTTCTGGGAGTACTCCATGTTGCGCCCTCCTGCTCCTTTTGGTGGAGTCAGTATACCAGATTGAGGGGGGAGAGGCAAGAGAAAAGGGAAAACTTTCTCCGGGCGCGGAAAAATCTCCTCCGCCCGCCCGGTAAGAATTGACTTTATCCGCCAAATGCGGTATCCTAGAGGAGCAGTATACGCAAAGGGAGGCTATCTGAACATGAATACAGTGGAACTGAAAAACTTCTGCACAGAGGTCCGCCGCGATATCATCAATATGACGGCCAACGCGGGCAGCGGGCATCCGGGGGGATCGCTGTCCGTGGTGGAGATGATGAGCGCCATCTTCTGCACGCAGATGCGCGTCGACCCGAAAAACCCCAGGGACCCGGACCGGGACCGCTTCGTCCTCAGCAAGGGACACACGGCCCCCTGCTACTACGGCGTGCTCTCGGAGCTGGGCTTCTTCGGCAAGGAGGAGTTCACCACCTTCCGGCAGGTCCACGGGATGCTCCAGGGCCACCCGGACATGAAGAAGATCCCCGGCGTGGACGCCTCCACCGGCTCTCTGGGCCAGGGCGCCTCCATCGCGGTGGGCATGGCCCTGGGGGCCAAGCACCTGGGGAAGGATACCAGGGTCTTCACCATTCTGGGCGACGGCGAGTGCCAGGAGGGCCAGGTCTGGGAGGCCTTCATGGCCGCGAACCACTACAAGCTGGACAACCTCACCGTGGTGGTAGACAATAACGGGCTCCAGATCGACGGGAGCAATGACGAGGTCATGAGCCTGGGCGACATGGCCGCCAAACTTCGCGCCTTCGGCTTCCACACTGTGGAGGTCGCGGACGGCAACGACATCGAGAGCGTCCTCGCCGCCCTGAGCGAGCCCACAGAGCCCGGAAAGCCCAAGGCCATTCTCTCTCACACCGTCAAGGGCAAGGGCGTGTCCTTTATGGAGAACCAGGTGGGCTGGCACGGCAAGGCGCCCAACGAGGAACAGCGCTCGCAGGCGCTAAAGGAATTGGAGGGCTGATACCATGAGTGAGAAAGCAACGAGAGCCGCGTACGGCGAGGCCCTGGTGGAACTGGGGCAGGTCAATGAGAAGGTGGTGGTCCTGGACGCGGACCTGGCTGCCGCCACCATGACCGTCACCTTCAAAAAGGCGTTTCCCCAGCGCCACTACGACATGGGCATCGCGGAGGCCAACATGGTCAATGTGGCCGCAGGCATGTCCACCATGGGGCTGATCCCTTTCTGCTCCACCTTTGCCATGTTCGGCGCGGGCCGGGCCTATGAGCAGGTGCGAAACTCCGTCGCCTACCCCCACCTGAACGTGAAGCTGGCCATGACCCACGCCGGCGTCTCCGTGGGCGAGGACGGGGCGAGCCACCAGTGCATCGAGGACATCGCCCTCATGCGGGCCATCCCCGGCATGACCGTCATCTGTCCAGCCGACGCCAAGGAGGCCCGCAGGGCCGTCTTCGCCGCCGCGGAGATGGAAGGGCCCGTGTACCTCCGCCTGGCCCGCCTGGCCACTCCCGTCTTTGAGGAGGAGCAGCCCTTCGAGATCGGCAAGGCCAACGTCCTCCGGGAGGGGGGCGACGTGGCCGTCTTCGCCACGGGCCTGATGGTCAGCGAGGCCCTGGAGGCCGCGAAGCTCCTGGAGGCCCAGGGCGTCCGCGCCGCCGTCATCAATGTCCACACCATCAAGCCCATCGACGCCGCCTGCGTCACCGAGTACGCCAAGAAGTGCGGCAGGGTGGTCACCGTGGAGGAGCACAGCGTCATCGGCGGCCTGGGCGACGCGGTGGCGGACGTGCTCATGGGCAAGGTCCACTGCGCTTTCAGGAAGATCGGCGTCCAGGACCGCTTCGGTCAGTCCGGCAAGGCCAAGGAGGTCCTGCGGGAGTACGGCCTCACCGCGCCCCAGATCGCGGAGAGCATCAAAGCGGTGCTGTGACAGCGCCGGGATCGAGCATATGAGGAGCTCCCCCTGTCCGATGCGGGACAGGGGGAGCTTTCTGCTGTCCGGAGCGGGCCCGAAGATCATCCCAGGCGCAGGACGAACACCTTCCGGGCGAAGCCGTCACAGATATAGAGCCGGTCTCCCTGGACCAGCAGGCCCCGGGGGGCGGTCAGCCCGGCCCTGGCCAGGGACACGTCCCGGACAGCCAGGGTGGTCACCTCGCCGTCCCGGACCATGCGGACAGCGCTGTTCCCCGTGTCGGAGACATATACGGCCCCGTTGTCCCCCACAGCTACGCCCTGGGGTGCGGAGAAGGCCGCCTGCTCCGCCGGACCGTCCGCGAGGCCCTCCTCGCCGCTGCCGGCCACGGTGGAGAGCTTCCCGTCCTTCAGTTTGACCACCCGGTGGGCTCCAGCCTCGGCGATGTAGAGCGCGCCGTTCTTCCAGCAAAGGCCCATGGGCTCCGAGAGGCGGGAGGCGGCGGTGGTCACCCGGCCCTGGGGGGTGATCTTCCGCACCGCGCCGCCGCCGGTGTCGGAGACGTAGAGATTGCCGTCTTTGTCTGCCGCCAGACCGGTGGGCCGGTCAAAGGCCACGCCCATCGCGGTGACGGTCAGGCCCTCGCCGGTCTTCCCGTTGAGGGTCTGGGTATCCTTCCGGCGGACGAGACGCACGGCGTTGTTAGCAGTGTCAGAGACGGCCCAGCCATCCAGGAAGGGGACGGCGGCCCAGGGCTCCTTGAAGAAGCTCTCCAGGAGGGAGGCGTCGTTGTAGCCGCCCAGGGGCTCGCCGTAGAGGCCCTGGGTGGTCTCGCCTCCGGCCAGGACCGTCCCTGCGCCCAGCCGGACCTTCCAGAGCAGCTTGTGGTAGGTGTCAGTGACCAGGAAACTGCCGTCCTCCATGGGGACCATGCCGCTGGGGGCGCACATGACATCCATGGCGCTGGCGGTAGAGAGGGCATCGCCCTCCCTGGCCTGGCTGCGGAGATAGTTCATAAGGATCGCTGCCGTCTGGGCGCGGGTGGCGCTGCCGCCAGGCGTGAAGCGGCCATCGCCCATGCCGTTGAGGATCCCGGCGGCATGGGCCCAGTCCACCGCCTCCTGTGCGTAGCTGTCCACGGCCTCCCGGTCGGAGAAGGCGCTCTGGCGCAGGGCGTCGGGCTCCCCGGCGAAACGCCAGAGGAGGGCCGCCGCCTGCTGGCGGGTGACGGGGTCGTCGGGGCCGAAGCGCCCGTCGCCGTAGCCCCCGGCCACGCCCTTTTGGACCGCCCAGGAGATCGCCGGGGCGTACCAGCTGGCGGCGGGCACATCGCGGAAGGAGGCGGCAGGGGCCTCCGGGGACCCGGCGAGGCGGTGGAGCACCGTCACCAGCATGGCCCGGGTCATCCCGGCGCCGGGGGAGAACCGGGTCGCGTCTACACCGCTCATCAGGCCGTGGTCCCGGCAGTAGAGCACTGCGGCGGCGTACCAGGCGTCCAGGGGGACGTCGGAGTAGGGGGAGGCGGTGGTGGTGCGGGGGGTGGGGGCGTATGTGATACTGCCGTCGCTGCAGTAGATGGTGGCATCGTACATATCGGCGAGATCGGTGTTGGGCATAAGGGCGTTCCACTGGGCTTGGGTGCCGCCGTAGTAGACAGTGCGCAGGGCGGTATTGTGGAATGTACTACCGCCAATACTGGTCACGCTGTCCGGGATCGTGACAGTGGTCAGGCTGCTGCAATATAGGAATACACTCCCTCCAATGGTTGTCACACTGTTCGGAATCTCTATGCTGGTCAGGCTGCTGCAGCCATAAAACGTACCGTCTCCTATGCCTGTCACGCGGTTTGAAATCGCTATGCTGGTCAGACTGCTGCAATGTTGGAACGCATGGATACCAATATTTGTGACGCTGTCCGGGATCGTTAGTGCCCCACTCAAACCGCTGCAGCCATTGAAAGCGTGATCCCCAATGGTTGTCACACTGTCCGGAATCATCAGTGCCCCTGTCAGTCCGCTACAGCCGGCAAACGCATAATTACCTGCACTGGTTACTCCCGCTGGAATCGTCAAAGCTCCCGTCAGACCGCTGCAGTTATAGAACACAGAGCTGCCGATACTGGTTATACCCGCTGGAATTGTCAGCGTCCCCGACAGACCACTGCATTCATAAAAAGCGCCGTCTCCAATACGAGTCACATTCTCCGGAATCGTCAGCGCTCCCGTTAAGCCGGAGCATTTAGCGAACACGAAGCTTCCAATGCTGGTCACACTGTCTGGAATTGCCATGTTGGTCAAACCAGTGCAGCCGCAAAATGCGGACTCACCAATACTGGTGATACCATCTTCTATCACAAGAGACCGCATTTCAGCCGCATATTCCGCCCAAGGTGCAGTTGTAATTGCATCGGCAATAGAGACGCTGGAGAGAGGATAATCCTCCATTGGCCCACTGCCCTCAATATACAGCGTCGCCGTCGGCTCATCATACCGCCAGGTCACGCCCCCCGCCGCCCACTGCGCATAGAGCGTGACATCCGCCGTGATTGGAGCAGCAGCGGCAAAGGCCGTCCCGGACCCATCCGCCGCCGTATTCCATCCCGCGAGGGTGTAACCGGTCCGAGTGGGATAGCCCACATCCGCAAGCGCTGTTTGCAGGGTGGCGCCGCTGGGGAGGCTGTTCCCGATGGAGCCGTTGCCGTTAGGCCACACGCCGCCATTGCCCTCGAAGGTCACCGTGACGCGCACATTGGGGTCAATAGGGGGCTTGGGGTCCACCGGGGGGTTGGGGTTGGGCGTTCCGCCGCCCACATACACCAGGAAATAATACCCGCTGCTGTCCGGCGCGCCGGACACGGCCCAATCAGTGACGGGCCGGTTCATCACAAACTGCCTCGCCTGAATCGTGGCCCCCTGGGTGGGGGTGATGGTCCCGTCGTTGGTGAAGGTCCCCTCCACCACGACCCGTCCCGTCGCCGGGACGGTCATCACGCCCTGATTGACGATATTTCCACCCACCCGGAGCGTGTTGGCACTGGTGATGTTCACGGCGCCGCCATTGGTGAGGCTGCCTCCATGCAAACGCATTGTGCCATCCACTTGCAGCGTGTTCGGCGCGTAGACAGCTGCGTCGATGCCGCTTTCCAGGTCCAGGGTCTTGCCTGCCGGGACGCTCAGCCCGCTGTCCACTTCCAGCACGTTGGCCAGGTTGTTCTGCGGCGCCGGACTGGCCGCTACATAGACTCTTGCCGTGGAGGCGAGGTGCGCCTGCGCCGCATCGTCCGTGATTTTCATCATCAGACGCTGGGGAGTGGGGGCGGGGACGGGTTCCTCAAAAGGCTCCTCCTCCGGCTGGGGCTGGACGGCAGAGGGCTCCTCTGGCCACACCGGGTCCTTGGAGATATGCTCGTCCTGCTCCTCCAGCGCCTTCTCAATATCCTCCAGCTTCCGGCGGACCTCCTCCTGGTCCTCCTTCAGCCACTCATCCGGGTCCCGGGGCCAGTCCCTCAGGTCGATGCCGGACTCCGCATAGATCTTCTCCACCAGCGGCGCGTCCGGCTTGAGCTCCACCAGGACGAAGCCGTCGATATCCTCCCGCTGGAAGCGGTCCCGGAGGATGTCGCACTTGTCGCCGTCCCGGTCCTGGGGATAGACCACGCAGCGGGCCCGCTCCCCTGCGGAGAGCGTGTCCTCCTTGGTCTGTCCGGTCACCGGGTCCGTCACGGAGATGGTCACCGTGCCCTCCAGGATGCAGACCTCCACCGTCCACTGGTCGATGATCTTCACCCAGCCGCAGGTCCCCCGGATCCCCACCACGATGGTGGAGGTGCGGATGTTCAGGGACTCGCCGTCCTCCAGGGGCTCGGTGACGTTGAAGAAGATGTTGCCCTCGTTCAACAGGAGCTCCAGCTGCTTCCCGCTCTTGCGGATCTCCACCTCGCTGAGAGCGTCCAGCTTGTTGAGCTTGGTGCTGTCCAGGTCGATCCAGGCGTAGCTGGCCTCCTCCGTCTCCACATGGTAGCCGCTGTAGAGGCGCATCTTCTCAATGAGAGAGACGCTGCGCCCCCTGTTGTTGGAGATGGCCACGACGCCCTCCGTCTTGGCCAGCTGCATGGCGGCGGCGGTCTCCGCCGCCAGGGCCGCCGGTGCGCAGCTGAGCAGCATGGAGAGCGCCAGCAGCAGGGCCGGCAGCCGCCTGTGCGTTCCTTCTTTTCTCATGATCTTCCCTCCGCAAAAATATCGTCCAAGGTCAAGACCTCGAATCCCTCCTTTTTCCCCTTCAGCTTCACCGTACCCAAATAAGTGGTCCGGATGCGCTCCCCCAGGGCGTCGGCCACGGCCCGGGAGATGTAGACCGTGCCGCCGGGGGCGTTGGCCTCCAGGCGGGCGGCGGTATTCACGGTGTCGCCGATGGCGGTGTAGTCCATGCGGCGGGGGGAGCCGATGTTGCCCACCACCGCCTCGCCCACATGGACGCCAACGCCGAAGGACACCGGCGTGCCGTAGCGGGCGGTCAGCTCCTCGGAGAGGGCCTGGGAGCTGCGGACCATGTCCATGGCCGCCCGGGCGGCCCGCATCACGAAGTCCTCCTGGGGCAGCGGCGCGCCCCAGAAGGCCATGGCCGCGTCCCCTACGAACTTGTCCAGAGTCCCGCCGTACCGGAAGATGCACTCGGAGATCAGGGTCAGATACCGGTTGAGGATCTCCACCACCTGGGCGGGCTCCAGGAGCTCGCTCATGGGGGTGAAGCCCCGCACGTCCACGAAGAGCACCGCGATCTCCACCTGCCGTCCCCCCAGCTCCAGAGCCTTGCCCTCCTTGAGCAGTTCCCGGACGATCTCCGGGGCCACATAGCGCTGGAAGGTGCTGGTGATCTTCCGCCGCTCCAGGGCGGTGCGGATATAGTTGGCGGCAAGAGCGGCCACGTACAGCACCGTGGCCCCGGCGGGGACCCAAAGCACATGGAGCACCCACCCCGCCTCGTAGAACACGCGGCAAAGGCCCAGCCAGAGCCCGCACAGCAGCAGCCACGCCGCTGTGGACCAGCCCACGGACCGCCTCCAGAAGAAGGCCAGGGCCACCGTCAGCAGAAGGAAGAGCACCGCCAGCTGGAGGCCGTCCCCCGCCTCCCGCTTGTAGTCCCCCCACAGCAGGGCCTGGATGGCGTTGGCCTGGTACTCCACGCCGTACATGGGCTGGGCGCGGTCCGCGGGGGTGATGTAGCTGTCCCGCAGGCCCGGGGCATAGGGGCCGATGAGGACGATCTTCCCGGCGAAGTAGTCCGCCGGGACCGCGCCGCTGAGGAGGTCCGCCACGGAGATGGACTCATAAAAGTCTCCCGGCCTGCCGCAGAAGGGCAGGTACCAGAACCCATGGCCGTCCACGGGCGGCCTCTCCACCGGCTCCAGGCCATGGAAGGCGCGAAATTTGTCCGCTGCCGCCAGGGCCATAGAGGGGATCTCCCTCCCGTCCGGCAGGCGCAGGGAGAGCAGGTGGTGGCGCAGCACGCCGTCGGTGTCCAGCATGGCGTTGATGTGCCCCAGCTCCGCCGCCTCCGCCAGGGCGGGGTAGGGCGCCTCGAAGGCGGTGACGGCAAAGCGGTCCCGGATGAAGGAGCCGTCCGCCTGCTCCACGAAGCCGTCCTGGAAGTAGGCGGCGCAGCCGGTGACCACGTTCCCGTATGCACCTGCCGCCTCCGCCAGCCACTGGTCCGCCTCCGGCTGGGTCTCGTTGACGTAGAGCACATCCAGCCCGATGACCGCCGGGCGGCAGTCCGGGGACTGGCAGAGGGCCTCCAGGGCCATGGCGGGGATGTCCCGGCCCCACTGCTCATAGGGCCCGATCTCCTCCAGGGCCCGCTGGTCGATGCCCACCAGGACGATGTCCCCGTCCGCGCTCTCCCGGGCCTGATACCAGGCGTCCGAGGCGGCCAGGTCCGCCCGGTCCAGGACCCCCAGTCCCGCCAGGAGGACCAGCGCCCCCGCCGCCGCGGCGGAGAGGAGGAGCACCATCCCCCTGCTTTTCGACCGTCTCATGGCGTCTGCCGCTCCTCAGGCGTCCGCTCCCAGCAGCGGCTCTCAATGAAGCGGGCGGTGAGCGCCGGGTCCAGCCGGCCCTCCCGCTCCGCCATGTCCCGCAGGATGGCCAGGGCTCTCTCCACCGGCATCCCCGGCTTGTAGGGCCGGTCCTCGGCCACCAGGGCGTCGAAGATGTCCAGGATCGTGATGATGCGCACCTCCTGGGGGATGGCATCCCCGGAGAGATGGGCCGGGTAGCCGGAGCCGTCCAGCAGCTCGTGGTGGGCGGCGGCCCAGGAGCGGACGTGGGAGAGCTCGTCGGAGAAGCTGATCCGGGAGAGGAGCTTGTCCGTGACCACCACATGGTCCTCCATGATACGCCGCTCCTCGCTGGAGAGCGTCCCCTTGCGGATGGAGAGCATGGCGTACTCCCCGGCAGTGATCCAGGGCTGCTCCCGGCCGCCGCCGTCCAGGTATGTCCGCGCCCGCAGGCGCTCCAGCTCCGCCAGCTGGCCGTCGCTGAGGTACCCGGCGGTGCTCATCCGGCTGATGGACGCCTCCGCCTCTCGGGTATCCCGCTCCAGGGCGTCCAGCTCCGCCGGGGAGAGGCGGCCCTCCAGGCAGTCGATCCGCCCGCAGAGCCGGATGACCTCCAGCCGCTGGCGGATGGCGGCTTTCTGCATGGGGGAGAGCCGCTCAGCCTTGTCCATGACCTCCAAAGGGGTGGTGAGCTTCCCGATGTCGTGGAGCCAGATGCTCATGAGCAGCTCCTCCCGGCGCTGGGGGGAGAAGGGGGCCTCCCGTCCCTCGGCCAGGGCCTGGGCGTTGAGAAGGTCCAGGAAGCGCCCGCCATAGGCCGCCATCCGGCGGGAGTGGTTGGCGTTGTAAGGGGAGCGCTCGTCGACGGCGGCGCTCATCACCCGGACGAAGGAGGCGAACAGCTCCCGGATCTCCCGGATGTAGCGCACGTTCTGAATCGTGACCGCCGCCTGGGAGGCCAGGGACTCCAGCACCAGGGCCATCTCCTCCTGGAAAGCGCAGATGTTCCCCTGACTGTCCAGGGCGTTGATCAGCTGGAGCACGCCGACCCGTTCCCCCCGGCGGCCCCGCATGGGGACCACCAGCATGGACTGGGTGTGGTAGCCTGTCAGGGCGTCGTAGGCGATGGGACCGGAGAAGTCGCAGCCCGGGGCGTGGTAGACGTCCTGGATGGAGATGGTCCGGTCCTCCAGGAGGGCCAGAGCGCAGACGTTCTCCCGGGACAGGCGCACCGGCGGCAGGTCCGGGGCCCGCCCGTCCCTGCCGGAGCGGGTGCCCAGGGAGTCCGTGCGCATGATCTTGAAGCGCAGCACGTCCCCGTCCAGGAGGTAGAGCGTGCCGCCGTCGCACCGGGCCAGATCCATGGCGCAGCTGAGGATCTGGTCCAGCAGGCGGTCCATGTCCCGCTCTGCGGAGAGGAGGACCCCCATCTCCAACACTTTTTTCATCTCATCTTGTCTCATCGTATGACCTTTCTCCCTCTCTCTCCTTGCGGAGCCCCTGACAGGCGGAGAGGCCCCGAAGGGCCTCCGCGTCTTTCTCGTGTATGTATCTTCTCATCAGCGTCTCCGCCCCCGGTAGCCGCTGCTGCTGCGGCGTCCGGCGGCACTGCGGCCGTACCGGCGGCGGCTGGAGCGCAGGACCGAGCGCAGGATGACCCCCAGCACCACCAGCAGCGCCGCGCCTCCGGCGGCGATCCACACGTCGGGCCGCTGGAGGAACTCCATGAGGTCCCGCCGGAACACCAGGAGCTTGGACGCGGACACGTCCTCGTCGGCGAGAAGGTCCACCGTAGCGTAGACGGTGTTCTCCCGGCTGAGGACGATCTGCCCCAGCACCTGTCCCTTGGCCACCGGGGCGTCCACGCTCTCGGCGTCGAAGATCACCTCCCGGTCGATATCCTTCACCGGGTCCAGGTCCTTGGGCAGGAGGCGGTCCACCTCCCGGGCCGGGTGGACCTTCACGGAGTTCTGCTGCTGGCTGAGCTCCACGGGCACCTCCGCCACCAGCTCCCCGGCGTCCAGGATCACCTGCCGCCGGAAGTTGTCAAAGCCCCAGTCGAAGAGCTTGGCCGTCTCGGTGAAGCTCTTGGTGAGGACGGTGCCGTCCTCCAGGGTGACCCGCTCCGCGCCCAGCACCACGCTGAGGAGGCTCCTGCCGCTGCGGGTGGCGCTGGAGACCAGGCAGTAGCCCGCCGCGCTGGTAGAGCCGGTCTTGATGCCCTGGGCCCCCTGGTAGAGGTAGTAGCTGGTGCGGTAGCTGGAGACCAGGTAGTTGGTGGTATAGAGCTTACGGGGCTCGGAGAGGTTGGTGGCGGGCACCTCGAAGTAGATGGTGCTGACGATGGGCATGAAGTCCGCGTGGGTCCGGGCCTCTTTTGTGATGAGGTAGAGGTCCCAGGCAGTGGTGTAGTGGTAGTCGTCGGGCAGGCCGTTGGTGTTGACGAAGTTGGTGTCCTCACAGCCGATGGCCTGGGCCTTGGCGTTCATGCGGTCCACGAAGGCGTCGATAGACCCGGCCACCCCCTCGGCCAGGATGTTGCACCCCTCGTTGGCCGAGGAGAGCATGATGCAGTAGAGCAGGCTCTCCACCGTCAGCTCCTCGCCCGCCTTGATCCCGGCGGTGCTCCCGTCGGGGGGGATGGAGTTGACGGCGACGTCCGAGGCGGTGAGGACCGTGTCCCGGGCGATCTCCCCCCGGTCCAGGGACTCCAGGACCAGAAGGCAGGTCATGATCTTGGTCAGGCTCGCGGGGTAGAGCCGCTCGTGGATGTTGCGGGCGTAGAGGAGCTCCTCCGTGTCCGGGTCGATGAGCAGGGCGGCTTTGGCCTCCACCTCCAGGTCTCCGGTGTCGTCTTTCGCGGCCCGGGCGGGGGCGAGGAGGCTGGTCAGCACGATCAGGCAGAAAAAAAAGGAAAAAAAGCGGCGAGTTTTCATATCATTCTCCCTTAAACTATGGTATACTGAAGGGACACGGGGGTGTTCGACAGGCTTTGCCCCCCTAGTATAGCAAAAAAAAGACAGGAGTTCAACAGGGAAAGTGACTGGAAAAATGACAAAAAGCGAATGGGCCATCCTGGTCCTCACGGCGGCGTTCCTGGTGTTCCTCTTTTTGGCCTATCCGGACGCAGCGGAGGGCAGCGAGGGCGAGGGCTACACCATCACCACCCAGCGCCGCGCGGAGGAGCCCGTCACGCCGGAGGCCCCGGCCCTGGTAGATGTGAACACCGCGTCCCTGGAGGAGCTGGACACCCTCAAGGGCATCGGCCCCGCCCTGGCGCAGAGAATCATCGACTACCGGGAGGCGCACGGGCCCTTCGAGACGCTGGAGGATCTGCTGGAGGTCAAGGGCATCGGCGAGGCCACGCTGGAGAAGTTCCGGGACCACGCCACAGTGTCGTAAGACAGGCGCGAAGCGCGGTTTGCGGGTCCAGGGGCTCAGCCCCTGGCAGGGTGCAGGGACAGCGTCCCTGCCGGGTGCAGGGCAGAGCCCTGCTGGGTTTGGGCGAAGCCCAACATTCATTCGTAAAAATGGAGGCACTATGAAAATCTTAGTAGTAGACGACGAGCGGCTCCTGGTGAAAGGGATCAAGTTCAACCTGGAGAACGAGGGGTACCAGGTGGAGTGCGCCTACGACGGCGCGGCGGCGGTGGACCTGGCCCGGGAGGGGCAGTTCGACCTCATCATATTAGACCTGATGATGCCGGAGATCGACGGGCTGGAGGCGTGTATGCGCATCCGGGAGTTCTCCAACGTGCCCATCATCATGCTCACCGCCCGGAGTGAGGACACGGACAAGATCATCGGCTTCGAGTGCGGGGCGGACGACTACATCACCAAGCCCTTCAACCTGCTGGAGCTGAAGGCCCGCATCCGGGCCATGCTCCGGCGGGCCTCCGGCGGGGCCCAAGGCAGGCCAGCAAGCCGCATCACCATCGGCGAGCTCACCTTGGACACCGAACAGCGGGTGGCCGTCCGGGAGGGGGAGACCGTGGAGCTGACGGCCAAGGAGTACGACCTCATCGAGCTCCTCATGAAGAACCCCCGCCGGGTCTACAGCCGGGAGAACCTCATGAACGTGGTCTGGGGCTACTCCTACACCGGGGACTACCGGACGGTGGACGTCCACATCCGCCGCCTGCGTGAGAAGCTGGAGAAGACCCCGGCGGACCCGGAGTATATCCTGACAAAGTGGGGAGTGGGCTATTATTTTAAGGGGTAGAGTTTCCTTACAGCTACGGATCAGCGCGGGGTACATCGCCCTTCTGATGATCGTCATCGTGCTCATGAACACCTATCCCCTGCTGGTCAGCGAGGACCTGGTGTTCCGCTCCAAGTACGCGGCCCTCCTCAGCGGGGCGGCGTCCATCAACACGGCGGTGACGGGATTGGACGAGCTGACGGAGGAGAACGTGGGCGCGGCCCTCACGGGGGTGGAGCCGGAGGGCGTGTCCCGGGCCATCGTCACCGACCCCTACGGCCGGGTCCTCTACGACACCCGGGAGGCGGGCAACGCCACGGGCTACTACGTCTTCTACACCGAGCTGGTCTCCGCCCTCCAGGGGAGCAGCGCGGTCTACTGCGTGTACAAGGAAGGGGCCTTCCACTCCAGCGCCGCCCAGCCGGTGCTCTACCGCAACGAGATCATCGGCGGCGTGTATGTCTACGAGTACGACACCCAGCAGGCGTCATTGCTGCTGACTCTGCAAAACAACCTCATGACCATCTCCGTGGGCGTGGCGGTGCTGGTGCTGATGCTGAGCCTGGTCTTCAGCCGGCAGATCACCTCCCGCCTGGCGAACCTCCTCAACGCCATCCGGGGCGTGCGGGAGGGGGCCTACAACCAGCGGGCGGTCATCACCGGCCACGACGAGTTCACCCAGATCGCCGGGGAGTTCAACGACCTGGTGGACCGCCTCCAGGAGACGGAGGGGGCGAGGCGGCAGTTCGTCTCCGACGCCTCCCACGAGCTCAAGACGCCCCTCGCCGCCATCCGCCTGCTGACGGACTCCATCCTCCAGAACGAGAACATGGAGGGGGAGACCCTCCGGGAGTTCGTGGGCGATATCGGGCAGGAGGCGGAGCGCCTCAGCCGCATCACAGAGGACCTCCTGCGCCTGACCCGGCTGGACAGCGGCGTCATCGAGGCCCCCTCCCGGGTGGCGGTGGAGGCGGTGCTGGGCCGGGTGGAGAAGATGATCCGCCCAGTGGCCGAGGAGAAGGCGGTGGAGCTCATCACCATCTGCCCCCCCGGCGCGGCGGTCATCGCCACCGAGGGGGAGGTCCATCAAATTCTCTACAACCTCATGGAGAACGCCGTCAAGTACAACCGCCGGGGGGGCTACGTCCGGGTCCGGGTGGAGACGGGGGCGGAGACCACCGCCCTCACCGTGGAGGACAACGGCATCGGCATCCCCACCGGGGACCTGGACAACGTCTTCAAGCGCTTCTACCGGGTGGACAAGGCCCGCTCCCGGGCGGCGGGGGGCACGGGATTGGGCCTGAGCATCGTCAGCGACACCGTCAGCCGCCGGGGCGGGGCCATCCGGGCCGAGAGCCTGGAGCCCTGCGGCACCCGCTTCACCGTGACGCTCCCCAGCAGGGAGGGAGAGGAGGACGCGCCATGAAAAAGAGAGCATGGACCGCCCTGGTCCTGGCCGTGACGGCGGCGCTGTGCGCCTGCGCTTCCCCTTCGGAGCCCGAGACGCCGGAGGAGGGGACGCTCATCTATTTCCTCGCCCCGGAGGACGCCGTCTGGGGCGGCGACCGGGTCCAGGGGAGCTGGGAGAACCTGGACCTGCCAGAGGACGCGCCCTCCCTGGACACCGCCCGGGCCGTCGTGGCCCGCCTGCTGGCCGGGCCGGAGAGCGCGTCCCTCATAAGCCCCATGCCCTGGGGCACCACCCTCGCGGGCCTGGAGATCAGGGACCGGCGGGCCTACGTGGATTTCGAGGGGAACTTCGGCCAGCTCACCGGCGTGGACCTGGCCCTGGCCGACTACTGCCTGACCCTCTCCCTCACCGCGCTGGAGGGCATCAGCGCCGTGTCCGTCACCGTCCAGGGCCGTCCCGTGGGACAGCAGCCCAAGCAGGTGTTCTATGAGCGGGATGTCCTGCTCTCCACCATGGGGGACGTGCTCCAGCGCTCGGAGGTGACGCTCTTTTTCCTCAACAGCGAGGGGGCCCTGGCCGGGGAGAAGCGGGTGCTGGAGCTCTACGAGGGGCAGACCCTGGCCGAGAGCCTCCTGGACGCCCTCCTGGACGGCCCCGAGGACCGGGAGCTCACCCGGATCATCCCCGAGGACTTCCAGATCAACTTTGTCCGGGTGGACAGCGGCATCTGCTCCCTCAGCATCGCCGCCGCCTCCCTGGAGGCCCTGCCGGAGGACCCTGCCGTTCAGCAGAACATCCTCGCCTCTCTCACCCGGTCCCTCTACTCCGCCGGGACCATCGAGAAAATCCGGTTTCTCTCCGGCGGCGAGGAGCTGACTTCCTTTGGGCAGGTGCCTGTGGAGGCTGAGGCGGTCAGGGAGCCGGGGGGTCTCCCGCAAATGGATGTCCCGGGATCGACCGGGATTGAGGAGTGATGGGTATGACAGCAGAGGAGCTTTGGAGAGAATTTCGGGAAAACAGCAGGATAGAGGACTGCGAATACGGGGCCTGGTCCTTTGGCGTGGAACCCGATCTGCTCGCAATGCTGGTGAGCAGCGGGGAAAAAACAGCTACGGCCTCAGCATATCCACTATACGAATTGGAAAACGAGCCCCTGCCGGAGGCGGGAGCGTATGACGTGATTTTGGATTCCAAAGGGGCGGCCGTGTGCATCGTTCAGACGGCCAAAGTATCCGTTGTGCCATTTGATGCTGTAACGGCGGAGCACGCGTATAAAGAGGGGGAGGGGGATAAAAGTCTGGCGTTTTGGAGGGAAGTGCATGAGAAGGTCTTTACCGAATGGATGAAAGAGGCGGGCTTGCAGTTTGCGCATGACATGAAAGTCGTGTGCGAGGAATTTGTAGTCGTTTATAAGCCGTAGATTCCGGGTGATGGGGCAGTTATCCGTCCGCGGGGAACTGCCCGTTTATAGCAGACATCAAAAGGCGCTTTGACAAAGAACGCAGAGGCCCGGCGCCGGCGGCGGGAGGGGAAAACGGATAAATTTTGGAAGGAATTGAAATTTCCTTCCGGCTATGCTATAATGCCTCAAGAGCGGCGTCACGGCCTGCTCCCCCACATTTCCCGGCAGGAGAGGACATGACATGGGCAAGACAAAGATCGAGATCACGGGCCTGCGCAGGCGCTGGCTCATCAGCTCCCTGGGCCCCATTCTGGTGGTGGCCCTGCTGGTGGCGGGCACGTTCTGCGTGGTCATGGCCAACTACTATTATAATATGATGCTGGACGGACTCAAAACAAGGGCCGCCCACGCCAGCGACTACTTCATCAGCAACACCATGAACAGCTACGGCGAGTTCTACCGCTCCGCCAACAGCTTTGTCACCGAGTTCGCCGAGCGGGACCTCATGGAGCTCCAGTTCATCGGCTCCACCGGCAAGCTCATCGTCAGCTCCTACGGCCTCACCTCCGGCATGGTCCCGGGCACGCCGGATGTCAGCGGCGTCTTCCAGTCCCGGCAGATCGAGTCCTTCCGGGGCGTGGACCCCAACACCGGGGAGCACGTCATGAGCGTCTGCGCCCCCCTGCTCCTCAACGACCAGGTGGTGGGGGCCATGCGGTATGTCACCTCCATGTCCGCCGTACAGAGGGAGATTCTGCTCACCGTGGGCGTGGCGGCGGGACTGCTCCTCATCGTGGCGGCCATGGTCTTCGTCTCCAGCATGGTCTTCATCAACAACGTGGTGGAGCCCGTGGCCGAGGTCACCGAGACCGCCAAGCGCATCGCCGGGGGGAGCTACGGCACCCAGATGGAGAACCACTATCAGGACGAGATCGGACAGCTCATCGACGCCATCAACGACATGTCCAGTCAGATCAGCAAGAGCGAGCGCATCAAGAGCGAGTTCATCTCCTCCGTGTCCCACGAGCTGCGCACCCCCCTCACCGCCATCAACGGCTGGGGGGAGACCCTCCTGGGGGACACCGACCCCCAGCAGCTCCGCCGGGGCGTGGACATCATCCTCAAGGAGGCCCACCGGCTGACCAACATGGTGGAGGAGCTCCTGGACTTCTCCAAGATGGAGGACGGCCGCTTTACCCTCCGCATCGAGCAGGCGGACGTGCAGGCGGAGTTCGAGGACACCATCTATACCTACATGGAGCTCTTCAAGCAGGAGGGCATCACCCTCCACTACGACAGCTGGGAGGAGATTATTCCCACGCTCCCTGCGGACCCGGAGCGGCTCAAGCAGGTCTTCTGCAATGTTCTGGACAACGCCGCCAAGCACGGCGGCGCGGGGGGGCGCATCGACGCGGCCATCTCCACCCTGGACGGCAAGATCCTCATCACCGTCCGGGACTACGGCCCCGGCATCCCCGCCCAGGAGCTCCCCTTTGTCAAGCAGAAGTTCTACAAGGGCTCCTCCAAGGCCCGGGGGAGCGGCATCGGCCTCGCCGTCTGCGAGGAGATCATTACCCGCCACGATGGCTCCTTTACCATCGCCAACGCCGAGGGCGGCGGGTGCCTCGTTACCATCACCCTGCCAGGGGCGTAGGGGCCTTCCTTTTTTCTTTGTGTACAAAGAAAAAAGGAAGCGAAAAAAGAAAAACTTTTTGCGGCGAAACTCCGTTTCGCCTATGAGCATAACAAAATCTTTTCACAGAAAGGCAGAACTATGGCATCCAATCAGTCAAAGGGCTTTCGCACCACCATCGGCGGACAGGCCCTCATCGAGGGCATCCTTATGCGGGGCCCGGAAAAGCAGTGCATCGTCGTCCGGGGGCCCGAGGGCCTGGTCATCAAGGAGGAGGCCCTCAAGCTCATCCGGGACCGCTACCCCATCCTGGGACTGCCCCTCGTCCGCGGGAGCGTCACCTTCCTGGACAGCATGGTCAAGGGCGTCAAGGCCCTCATGTTCTCTGCCGACTACTACCCTGAGGAGGATGTGGGGGAGCCCTCTAAATTTGAGAAGTGGCTGGATGAGAAGCTGAGCAATGAGGCTATGGAGAAATTGGTCATCGGGTTCTCTGTCGTGGTGGCTGTGTGCTTCTCCATCGGGCTCTTTATGCTCCTGCCCACCTTCCTGGCAAGCTTCGTGACAAAGGTCACGGACAGCGTCCTGGTGCGAAACCTTGTGGACGCGGTGCTCCGCATCGCCATCTTCATGACCTACCTCATAGCTGTCTCCCGGATGAAGGACATCCGCCGCACCTTCTCCTATCACGGCGCGGAGCACAAGACCATCTTCTGCTACGAGAAGGGCCTGGAGCTGACGGTGGAGAACGTCCGCGTCCAGCCCAAGCACCACCCCCGGTGCGGCACCAGCTTCCTGCTGGTGGTCATTATTGTTGCGATTTTGGTCAATACGGTGATCTTTGCCCTGTTTCCGGTGGAGAATGTGTTTTTGCGGATGCTGGTGCAGCTGTGCCTTCTGCCCCTGGTGGTGGGCATCACCTACGAGTTCAACCGTTACGTGGGCGGCCACGACAATCCGGTGACCAATTTTCTCGCCAAGCCCGGTCTCTGGATGCAGAATTTTACCACCTTCGAGCCCGATGATTCCATGATCGAGGTTGCCATTGAGGCTATGAAGCGGGTCATCCCCGAGGAGGCGGGCAAAGATGCCTGGGGCCGCTGAGCCTCTGACCTGCCGGGGGCTGTACCTGGAGCTCCGCTGTGCCTTTGAGGCGGCGGGCCTCCCCGGCGCGGCCCTGGAGGCCCGGGAGCTCCTCTGTGCCGGGACCGGCAGGACCCGGGAAGCCCTTCTGCGGGATGGTCCGCTGACGCAGGGGGAGGAGGAGCGCGTCCGGGATTTGGCAGCGCGCCACCTCGCCGGGGAGCCGGTGGCCTACCTTATCGGGGAGTGGGCGTTCTACGGCCTGCCCCTCACCGTCACCCCAGCGGTGCTCATCCCCCGGGTGGACACCGAGGTCCTGGCCGGGGAGGCCATCGCTTGGCTGCAAGCTCAGGAGCGCCCCCGGGTCCTGGACCTCTGCGCGGGGAGCGGATGCGTGGGGCTTGCCCTGGCGGACCAGGTCCCGGCGTGCCGGGTGGTCCTGGGGGAGCTCTCGACCGAGGCCCTGGCGGTCTGCGGGGAGAACGTCCGCCGGTGCGGGCTGGAAAACCGGGCGGAGGTCCGGCGGCTGGACGCCCTGCGCCCTCCGCCGGAGGACCTGGGGCGCTTCAGCTGCATCGTCTGCAACCCGCCCTATATCCCCGACGGCGACATCCCGGACCTGGACGGTTCGGTCCGGGACTTCGAACCCCATATGGCCCTCCGGGGCGGCGCGGACGGCCTCGACTTCTACCGGGCCATCGTCCGGGACTGGAGGCGGGTCCTTCTGCCCGGCGGGCGGCTCTATTTTGAGGTGGGCATCGGTCAGGCGGAGGCGGTCCGCGCCCTGCTGGACGCCGGGGGCTTCACCGGGACCGCCGTGGTGCCGGACGGGCAGGGGATCGACCGGGTGGTGTCCGGCGCGGTGCCGGGAACGTAACGGCCCCGTACCCAGCACCCTCTGCCATCCCTGCGGCATGGGGACCCTGCCGTTGAAAAATAAAACAAAAAGAAACGAATCAAACATAAGAGGAGACAAACCATGGCCGAAAAAGATAAGAAACTGACCAAGACCGCCACCATAGCCAGCGACAAGAAGGAAGCCATCCAGACCGCCATGAAGAATATCGAGAAGATGTATGGCAAGGGCTCCATCATGCGCCTGGGGGACCACATGAACCAGCTGAACGTGGAGGCCATCCCCACCGGCTCCCTGGCTCTGGACTTGGCACTGGGCATAGGCGGCGTGCCCAAGGGGCGCATCGTGGAGATCTACGGCCCCGAGTCCTCCGGCAAGACCACCTTGGCCCTCCACATCGTAGCCCAGGCGCAGAAGGGCGGCGGCGAGGTGGCCTTCGTGGACGCCGAGCACGCCCTGGACCCCACCTACGCCCGGGCGCTGGGGGTGAACGTGGACGACATGCTCATAAGCCAGCCTGACACCGGTGAGCAGGCCCTGGAGATCACCGAGGCCCTGGTCCGCTCCGGCGCGCTGGACGTGGTGGTCGTCGACTCCGTGGCCGCCCTGGTGCCCCGGGCCGAGATCGAGGGCGAGATGGGCGACAGCTACGTGGGCCTCCACGCCCGACTCATGAGCCAGGCCCTGCGCAAGCTGGCCGGGGCCATCAGCAAGACCAACTGCATCGTCATCTTCATCAACCAGCTCCGTGAGAAGGTGGGCGTCATGTACGGCAACCCCGAGGTCACCACCGGAGGCCGGGCGCTGAAGTTCTACGCATCCGTCCGCATCGACGTCCGCCGCACCGAGGTCCTCAAGTCCGGCGGCGAGATGATCGGAAACCGCACCCGGGCCAAGGTGGTCAAAAACAAGCTTGCCCCCCCTTTCCGGGAGGCGGAGTTCGACATCATGTACGGCGAGGGCATCAGCCGTCTGGGCGAGCTTCTGGACCTGGCCGTGAAGCTGGACCTCATCCAGAAGTCCGGCTCCTGGTTCTCCATGGGCGAGACCCGCCTCGGACAGGGCCGCGACGCCGCCAAGCAGTACCTCCGGGACAACCCTGAGGCCGCCGATGAGCTGGAGGCCGCCATCCGCCGGGATTTCTTCAAGCTCATGAGCAGTCAGTCCCAGATCGCCGCCAAGGCCGCGGGCCGCGCCGTGGACGTCTCCGCCGAGGACTTCGACGACTCTGACCCTGAGACCGACGAGGCTTGATCCTTCCTTTTTCTTTTTTGAAAAAAAGAAAAAGGAAGCGAAAAAGAAAAAACTTTTGTCCGCGAAACTTCGTTTCGCTCATGGGAAGGATGATTCACGATGCGTATCTTGGAGCTCAAGCCCTCCCGGCGGAAGAAGGGCCGCTTCCTGCTCAAATTGGAGGACGAAACGATCCTCCGGGTCACGGAGGACGAGCTCCTGCGCTTCTCCCTCCGCCCCGGGATGGAGCTGGGGGAGGAGGAATTGGAGGCCCTGCGCGCCTCCGCCGGGGCCTCCGCGGCGAAAGCCGCCGCCGCGAACATCATTGGCGCCCGGGCCCTATCAAAGAAGGAGCTCACCAGCCGCCTCGTTAAGAAGGGGACCGGCCAGGCCGATGCCGAAGCCGCCGCCGGCTGGCTGGAGGACATCGGCGCTCTGGACGATGCCGCTTATGCCGCCGCCCTGGTCCGGCACTACGGCGGCAAGGGCTACGGCCCCGCCCGGGTCCGGGAGGAGCTGCGCCGCCGGGGCGTGGACCGGGAGCTCTGGGACGGCGCCCTGGAGGAGCTTCCCGAGGCGGAGGACACCCTGGACGCCCTGATCCGGAAGAAGTGCCGGGGGGACCTGACCGACCCCAGGGAGAAAAAGCGCCTGAGCGACGCCCTCCTCCGCCGGGGCTTCTCCTGGAGCGACGTCAGGGCCGCTATGGCCCGCTATACCGAGATGTTGGAGGACGACTATGGTTAAGGAAGTACGTTTTTATGATGAGATCGAGGACCACCGGCTGAGATTTGCCGTCATTTTGGCGCGGTCCGGCGGGAAATGGGTCCTCTGCAAGCACCGGGAGCGCACCACCCTGGAGGTTCCCGGCGGACACCGGGAGCCCGGGGAGGACATCGAGACCACCGCCCGCCGGGAGCTCCGCGAGGAGACCGGGGCCGCGGCTTTTACCCTCCGGCCTGTCTGCATCTACGCCGTGGTGCGGGACGGCGAGCCGGGGGAGAGCTGCGGGATGCTCTACGCCGCCGAGATCACCGCCTTCGACCCGGAGCTCCACAGCGAGATCGAGCGCACCGTGCTCCTGGACAGCCTCGCCGGGGTGGACTGGACCTACCCAGACATCCAGCCCCGCCTCCTGGAGGAGGCCCGCCGGAGGGGGGTGACCCCGTGACCAACAAGGAGCTCTTCCGCCTCGCCCTGGCCCAGTCCGCCGAGGACCTCAACTGCACGCCCGACGACCTCACGGCCCAGGACAACCGCTTGGTCTTCTCCGCCGCCAACGACGGGGCCCGCAGGTACCTCAAACTGCCCTTTGACTGCGACCTGGTCTCCTACGGCGGCAACGTGGTGGCCTCCGTCAGCCCGGCGTTGGAGGAGGACGTGCGGCGCTACCTGGACCTGTACCCGGCCGGGCACAGCTACCGGCTCTTTGAGACCCCCAGCATCCACCTGCTCAGTGATATTCTGGAGCCCCGCGGCCTCAAGGTCTGCTTCATGGCGGAGTACTTTCTCCCGGACGTGGAGAACCTCTGGGCCATGGACTGCTCCTACCGGATGCGCTGGCTGGGTCCGGAGGACTTCAGGGAGCTGTACCGGCCGGAGTGGTCCAACGCCCTGTGCGCGGACCGCAAGCACCTGGACGTGCTGGGCCTGGGGGCCTACGACGGGGAGGACCTCATCGGCCTTGCCGCCTGCTCGGCGGACTGCGACACCATGTGGCAGATCGGCGTGGACGTGCTTCCGGCCTACCGGCGGCAGGGGGTGGCCTCAGCCCTGACCAGCCGTCTGGCCCTGGAGATCTTGAAGCTGGACCGGGTGCCCTTCTACTGCGCTGCCTGGTCGAATATCCGCTCTGTGCGCAATGCCATCCGGTGCGGCTTCCGCCCCGCCTGGGTGGAGCTGACCGCTAAAAGCGCCGCCTATGTCGCGGAGCTGAACCAGCCGGAGAAGGGGTGAGCCGGATGATTCGATGGGCTGCGTTTGCCCTGCTGTGCGCCTTTTACGGGGCGTACCTGTGGAAACTGCTGTCCCAGCGGCGGCAGGGCATCACCACCAATGTGATGATTCGGGGCCAAAAGAGCAGACGGGCCTACCGGATCGGCATCATGCTGGTGCTGACAACCTATCTGACCTGTGCAGTCCAGTTTCTCTCCTGCTTTTGGAGCGGACATATGGGGCCGGTCCCGGTCCCGGAGGCCCTGCGCATCTGCGGACTTGTGCTGATGGCGGCAGGGACTGCCGTCTTTATCGCCGCTTTCCGAACGCTGAAGGACTCCTGGCGGGCGGGCATCGACGAGGGGCAGAAGACCGAGCTGGTCACGGACGGCGTGTACCGCGTCAGCCGCAACCCCGCTTTCCTGGGGTTTGACCTGCTGTATCTGGGAAGTGCTTTGGCGCTGGGGAGCGCGGTGCTGTTTGCGGCGGCGGGCGCGGTGGCCATCATGATCCACCTTCAGATTTTGGAGGAGGAGAAGCATCTGGCGAAAATGTTCGGCGCACCCTACCTGACCTATAAGAAAGGGGTCCGGCGGTATCTGTAAGAACGATACAAGGAGGCATATATGCCCTATAAAATCCATTTCGTATCCCTCGGCTGCGCGAAAAACGTGGTCAACTGCGAGCAGATGATGGCCCGCTGTCAGGCGGCGGGGCACATCCTGCAAGACGCCCCGGAGGGGGCCGACGTGGCGGTGGTGAACACCTGCGGCTTCCTGGAGAGCGCAAGCGAGGAGGCCATCGAGCACATCCTCCGCCTGGGGAAGCTCAAGGAGGCCGGTGAGCTGAGGAAGATTCTCGTTTCCGGCTGTATGACCGAGCGCTACGGCGAGGACGTGCCCACAGAGCTCCCGGAGGTGGACGGCATCCTGGGCACCGGGAGCTTCCAGGACATCGTTCCTGCCGTGGAGGCGGTCATGGAGGGGATACACCCCCGGTACTTCGGCGACATCAATGCCCCGGTGGACGAGTTTGGCCGGGTGCTCACCACCCCGGATCACTACGCCTATCTTCGCATCGCGGAGGGCTGTGACAACTGGTGCGCTTTCTGCATTATCCCCAAACTCCGGGGGAAGTACCGGAGCCGCCCCATGGAGAGCGTCCTGGCAGAGGCCCGGGCCCTGGCGGCGCGGGGGGTGAAGGAGCTCATCGTGGTGGCCCAGGATATCACCCGCTACGGCACCGACTGGGACGGCAGGCGCCACCTGGCGGACCTCCTGGAAGAGCTCTGCAAGCTGGATTTCCCCTGGATACGCCTTCACTATCTGTACCCGGAGCAGATGGACGACCGGCTCATCGGCGTCATCGCCCGGGAGCCGAAGATCCTCAAATACCTGGACATCCCCCTCCAGCACTGCAACGACGCCATCCTCCGCCGCATGAACCGCCGGGGAGATAAGGCGTACATTGAGGACCTGCTGGAGAAGCTTCGAGAGCGTATCCCCGGCCTGGTCCTCCGCACCAGCCTCATCACCGGCCTGCCGGGAGAGGGGGAGGCGGAGTTCGAGGAGCTCTGTCAGTTCCTCTGGGACCAGCGGATGCTCCGGGCGGGGGTGTTCCCCTACTCCCCGGAGGAGGGCACCCCCGCGGCTAAGATGGACCGGGTGGATACCGAGGAGGCCCAGCGCCGGGCGGAATTGGTGGTGGACATCCAGTCCCGGATCATGGACGAGTGGAACGAGGCCATGCAGGGGGAGACCGTCGAGGTCCTCTGCGACGGCTTTGACGGGCAGTCGATGATGAACGCGGGCCGCAGTTATGCCGAGAGTCCCGACATCGACGGGCGCATCTATTTTACCGCCGATGGGCCGGTGGAGGCGGGGACATTCGTCCGCGTCCGTATCACCGGGGCCATGGACGGGGAGCTCACCGGGGAGCTGGTCCCGGATTTCGAGGAGGTATCGTTATGAATCTGCCCAATCAGCTGACCCTTCTGCGTATTATCCTGATCCTGCCCTTCCTGCTGGTGCTGTACCTGGACGTACCCTATGCGGAGTATATCGCCCTCGCCATCTTTGTCGCGGCGAGCCTTACCGACATGCTGGACGGTCAGATCGCCCGGAAGCGGAACCTCATCACCGACTTCGGCAAGTTCGCAGACCCCTTGGCGGACAAGATGCTGGTCACTGCCGCCATGCTCTGGTTCGTGGAGCAGGGGCAGATGCCCGCCTGGGCGCTCCTCATCGTCATCGTCCGGGAGTTCGCTGTCAGTGGACTGCGGATGGTGGCCAGCGACCAGGGCCGGGTCATCGCCGCCGGGTGGTCCGGCAAGGTGAAGACCGCCTCTACGATGGTCTGTATCGTGCTCATGTTCCTGCCCATCCCTCCGGTGGTGGGCACCGCCTGCGTGGCCGTGATCGTGGCGGCCACCATCTGGTCCGGGGTGGAGTACTTTGTGAAGAACAGGGACTGCCTGCGGGATATGTGAGGGCCTTTGCAAAGGCACGGCGGTTTTTGTGTGCTGTCCGCATAATCCGCCAATTTTTGTCCAAATCACCAGTTGCGTACCGGGGCCTTTTCTGTCATAATGGGCTCAATCAAGGCGAAAACGGAACGGAACGGGAGGAGGAACATACCGTGCAGAAGCTCAAAGACCGCATCCGGCGGGAGGGTAAGGTCCTGCCGGGAAACATCATCAAAGTAGACGGCTTTCTCAACCACCGGGTGGATACCCGGCTGATGACGGACATGGCGGAGGAGTTCGCCCGGCTCTTCGACGTGTCGGAGATTACCATGGTCCTCACCGCCGAGGCCAGCGGCATCGCCCTCGCCACCATCTGCGCCGCCCGGTACGGCGTGCCCATGGTCTTCGCCAAGAAGGCCAAGAGCGACAACATCGAGGGCGGCCTCTACCAGAGCGAGATCTACTCCTACACCTACAAGCGCAAGGTCACCCAGATCCTCAGCCGGGAGTGGCTGACCGCCAAGGACCGGGTGCTCATCGTCGACGACTTCATGGCCAACGGCGAGGCTGTCCGGGGCCTGTGCGACATCGTCTCCCAGGCGGGGGCAGAGCTGGTGGGCGTGGGCATCGCCGTGGAGAAGGGCTTCCAGGGCGGCGGGGACCGCCTGCGCGCCGCCGGAGTGCCCTACCACGCCTTGGCCGTCATCGACCGGGCGGATGAGGACGGCATCGTCTTCCGGGACGAGGCGTGACGGGCGCGAAATTTTGATCGGAGAAAGGATTTGCTTATGGCACATCAAATGATCGTTGTCTTGGATTTCGGCGGACAGTACAATCAGCTCATTGCCCGGCGGGTCCGGGAGTGCGGCGTGTACTGCGAGGTCAAGCCCTATACCACCCCCCTGGAGGAGCTGAAAAAACTGGACCCCATCGGGTTCATCTTCACCGGCGGGCCCAACTCCGTCTACCTGGAGGACGCCCCCCACGCCGACCCGGGCATCTTTGCGCTGGGCGTGCCGGTGCTGGGCATTTGCTACGGCTGTCAGCTGATGGCCTACCATCTGGGGGGCCGGGTGGTCCCCGCTCAGGATGACAGCGCCCGGGAGTACGGCAAGACGGAGACCTTCTTCCGCACCGCTGTGCCCCTCTTCAAGGACCTGCCGGAGTGCGGCGTCACCTGGATGAGCCACGGGGACTATATGGAGAAGGTGCCGGAGGGCTTCGCCCTGGCGGCACACTCCAAGGCCTGCCCCAACGCCGCTATCGCCGACGTGGAGCGGGGGTTCTACGGCGTGCAGTTCCACCCGGAGGTCAATCACACGGAAAACGGCGTGGAGATGATCCGGAACTTCCTCTTTGAGGTCTGCCATGCTGCGGGGGACTGGACCATGGACGACTATAAGCGCTCTGCCATTGCCGCTGTGCGGGAGAAGGTGGGGAATGGCCGGGTGCTTCTGGCCCTCTCCGGCGGGGTGGACAGCTCTGTATGCGCCGCTCTGCTGGCGGAGGCGGTGGGGGAACAGCTCACCTGTGTCTTCGTGGACCACGGCCTTATGCGGAAAAATGAGGGCAGCGAGGTGGAGGAGGCATTCCGCCCCTGGGCTATGAACTTCGTCCGGGTGGACGCGGAGACGCGGTTTTTGGAGAAGCTCTCCGGTGTCACCGAGCCCGAGCGCAAGCGGAAGATCATCGGCGAGGAGTTCATCCGGGTCTTCGAGGAGGAGGCAAAAAAGGTGGGTGCGGTGGATTTCCTGGCCCAGGGGACCATCTACCCCGATGTCATCGAGTCCGGTGCCGGGAACGCCGCGGTCATCAAGAGCCACCACAATGTGGGGGGACTTCCGGATCATGTGGATTTCCGGGAGATCATTGAACCCCTGCGGATGCTTTTTAAGGACGAGGTCCGTCAGTTGGGCAGGGAGCTGGGGCTGCCGGAGTATCTGGTCAGCCGTCAGCCTTTCCCAGGACCGGGGCTGGCGATCCGGGTCATTGGGGAGCTTACAAAGGAGAAGCTGGATACTCTGCGGGACGCGGATGCTATCTTCCGGGAGGAGATCGCCAATGCCGGACTGGACGGAAGGATCGGACAGTACTTCGCTGTGCTGACTAATGCCCGCAGCGTGGGCGTCATGGGCGACGGCAGGACGTATGACTATACCCTTGCCCTCCGGGCTGTCACTACCAGTGACTTTATGACCGCCGATTGGGCTAGGATCCCTTACGATGTGCTCGACCGGATCAGTACCAGAATCGTTAATGAGGTGGTGGGGATTAATCGGATTGTGTATGATATCACCTCCAAGCCCCCGGCGACGATTGAGTGGGAATGATTTCGCGTGTCGTAGGGCAATGTGATTTATCCTGTATAGGGCACTATCCACCAGCCTCCGACATAGAAAAATAAGACCTTGCATCTCACGATGCGGGGTCTTATTTTTGTCCTCCGGACTATCCTTTCCCTGCCTAACACAAGGATTTTCGGAATATTTTGCACTATATCACCATGGAGTAGGGGCATCCGGCCCGAGGGCCGGGGTGGATAAACTACTTTGCCCCTTACAGAATAAATCACATTGCCCTACGACATGGTGATATTCGATGAATGTGTTTTTGGGGAAATGGTATCAGACTTGAAACCCTTGCAAACAGGGGCTTTGAGGCAGTCAGCTTTCCCAAAAGCACAGGCCCCAATTCCCCAAAAGTAAGTTGACTTCATTTTTGGGGGATGCTTTTGGGGATTGATGCAGGATGTTCCCACGGGGGAGGACTACCAACATGAGAAAGAAGAACTTCAAGGGTCGCTGCGAGAAGCGGGTGCTGGGCAAGTGTACCGAGGTCTGTCGGACGTATGATGCTATCCAGTACGCCTATGCTGACCTGCTGCAAGCCAGTAATGAGGTGGTTGAGATCAGGTGTAATGTCCTGCTGGACGGATTGGAGGTTGGGGAATATACCTCTGACTTTGTATGCACCAAGGCAGATGGTGATCTGATGGTCAGGGAGTGTGTATTCCGCAAGTTCCTGATGAAACCTCTGACGGTAAAGCTACTGGATGCTTCGAGGGACTACTGGCTCAGGCATGGGGTCACGGATTGGGGGGTGGTCATTGATGAAGAAATATGATCTGTTCCAGTCTGGTGAGAACATCATCCGAGTGCTGGAAGTACAGGGTGACAGGGTTCTTGTCATCGACTGTATCAAGAGGACGATGCCCTTGTGGGTAGAGCTGGTAGCTTTGGAATCCTACTCCGAGTGTACCAACGATGATCTGTCCGAGGTCACTGGGATTGTCGTGGTGGGTGTTGACGATCTGGATGCTGACCAGAGGAAAACCATGTATGAGAGGTACACGATGATAGCTCCTATCCTGCCTTTCGTACTGCCGTTTATCAAAATTGACGATTTCTATAACCTTGTTGCCATCCGGCTTCGGGAACGTACCCGGCGCAATGGGATGCTGTGTACTGTAGTATTTCATTTCTCCAAATCTACCTCCCAGCAGCCGATGTAAAGATACTCCCCATAGCTGCCCTTCGGAGTGGCCTGACACATGAAAGCGCCATCCTCGGACTGGATCGTTGCCAGATCATTCCACTCGTGGAAACGGTTTTCGCTGGCAAGGCGTCTCAGCTCAGGCAGAACCTTTGTGTTGATCCAGTCAAAGAACGCATCCTGATCCCTCTGGCATCCATCCAGCCGCTCAAAGCTCTGGCAATCCGGCAGAAGGCACAATGCCTTTCCGGGGTGGCCGCTCCCCCGTTCAAGTATGGCCCTGGCCCCCCAATACATCTTTGGGGTGAAGTTTTCGGGGTAGTTTCCCCATTCGTGGCTCATAGTTTCGACATCCTTTCTATAATTACAATGAAAATATCTAATAACCCCTCTGTGTCGATGTATTTTGCTGTGATATTCTGTCATAATGTGAAATCTAATACTCGCCCGTGGTCCACGGGCGAAACAACACAGGAGGTACAAGCATGAACTACAAACACTGCAACCGAGGATCACAGAACAGGTATCCTCACTGGAATCATTTCCTAACCGCACTATTTGTTGCGGTAATGGTGATGATTTCAACCGTTCCGGCCTTTGCTGTAGAAGCAACGGCGAACACAAGCGAACCTGATGCAGAAATCTCTATTTCGACACTTGATCTGGCTGAAAATCCCGCTGATGAAAATGGTTCGTTTACTGACGAAACTGGCGACTCCGAAGTAACACCAGAACCGCCCTCTGGCCCTGCATTAACCATTGAGGAATTGCTTGACGCTATTGCTCATGCCAATGCAAATGATGTGATTGAATTTGACGGTTACATCCAAGCGCCTTCTTCTGACGTGGTGCTTGGTCGCGCTGATTGTCCGATAACGCTTCGGCGTGCTACATCTGAGGCTCATATTTATCTCTGGGATCGAGGGGAAGGAAAAGGGAATACCAAAGTACAAAACATTACGTTCGATGGTGCGGGGATTCAAGCAGAGCAGCCAATTCTCAATGTCGAAGGCCCTGCGAAAATTATTGAGAAATGTAATTTTGTCAACTGCATTGCAGTCGGCAGTCCTGCATTATCGGTTGGATATGGCGATGCTCTTATTTCAGACTGCCATTTTACAAATAATATAGGGGCTACGGGGGCACATCTGTATGTTGGTGGTCACGATATAACCATTGAGAATTGTACGTTTACAGGCGGCTTTGCCCGTAATATGGGTTCAGTTTATATAGGCATTACGGAAAATGTCTTTTTGAAGGGATGCACCATTTCTGGAAATGCCGCAGGAAAGCGGAGCGGTGGTCTCTATATCCAAGACGGAGAAGTAATCATTATTGGATGTAAGATTTATGGCAATACAACCAACGGCGTTGCAGATGATATTACAAAGAGCTACAATAGCCGTTTGTCGTTGATGGACAATCATTCCACCTTGGTAGAGTTGTATAAGCCTGATGGGATGATTCCCAACAGATGGACTGTAGACAGCTATTATGATGTGTATAGTGGGATGGGTCTTTATCAAGCGGATATGATCTTTTCCATGACCTTTGCAGATAACGAACCTTCGCCCCCGCCTTCACCCACCTATATAACGCTGGATAAATCAGAGCTGACCCTTTACGTTGGCGAGACAGATACCTTGACGGCCACAATTCATCCCGAAGGTACAAGCGGCAACGTTCAATGGACAAGCAATGATCCCTCTGTTGCCAGTGTTACCGAAATGGGGTTTATAACTGCGCACACGGCAGGGACAACTTTAGTCACTGCCACAGAAACGATTAGCGGAGCGTCCGCATCATGCCGTGTAAGCGTCCAAGACGTACCAGCTACAACCTATTCCGTTGACACCAACACCAGCCCTGTAGAGGGCGGCGTAGTCAACGGCGGTGGGCAGTACGAAGAAGGTTCTCCCGCAACGGTTACAGCCGTTCCCAACGAGGGCTTCCGTTTCCTGGCGTGGACAGAAAACGATACGCAAATCAGCACAGAATCCAGTTTAACTTTTACGGTGACTAGCAACCGAAATCTGACTGCAATCTTTGAGCCTATTACCGAGCCTACCCCTGGGCCTATCCTCAAACCCACCTATATCATCAGTACTTCTGTTGTTGCAGGTGGGACCGTCAATGGTGCAGGGGAATATGAGCAGGGAAGTTCCGTAACACTTACGGCCACCCCCGAAAGCAGGTATCGTTTCATTGCGTGGATAGAGAATAACGAACGGATTAGCTCTGATGAAAGTTATACCTTCATAGCGGATTGTGACCGAACAATTATTGCTTACTTCATGCCTACTTGTACCATCAGTGTAGGTGCTACTGTAGGTGGGACCATTAGTACAGGTACTACCGCAGAAGGGACCAGCGGTGGTTGTGGAGGAGAATTTTTGAAGGGAAGTTCTGTGACATATACGGCCATCCCTGATAGCGGGTATCTTTTTGCAGGGTGGACAGAAAATGGTGAACAAGTCAGCACTGATGAAAATTTTACTTTTATCGCAGAACAAGACCGAACACTTGTTGCTAATTTCACGCTCATTCCCAAGCCAACCTATACAATTCATGTTAGTGCTACACAAGGCGGGACAGTAGAAGGCGGCGGGCAGTACGAAGAAGGGAAACTTATAACTGTGAACGCTGTGCCTGGCAACAGCTATCGTTTTCTGCGCTGGGAGGAAAACGGCGTACAGGTTTCTACTGAGGTCCGATATTCCTTTGCAGCAGAAGCAGACCGGACTCTGGCTGCTATTTTCGATTTGATTCCACAGTCCACATCAAATTTGCCATATAGCCCTTCGCACAGTTCAGGAACACCGACCACCTCGCATAAACCGAATGATGATAGTGCTACCCAGCCTAACGTAACTGTGATGTCGTATGAAGAAGTTCAGACACACACGCTGACTAACGGAAAAGCTACGTTGGTTGCACCTGATAATTTGTTTTGGGGAGGATATAAAACAGGCCGGGATAACGGTGCTGAAACTGTCACACGGGCAGACTTGGCACAACTCATTTATTTTATGATGGACAGCAAAAGCGTAAAAACCTACGGAGTAACCCAAGCCCCTTTTCGTGATGTAGAATCAGGGACATGGTACGCAGCAGCAGTTGGAACCATGCAAAACACCGGGGTAATGGTGGGGTGTGGAGATAATCTATTCTGCCCGAACCGCACATTGACATGGGGCGAATTGCTTACGATGTTTGCACGGTTTGTCGAGGGTGAACCGCCTATAGAATACTATACTGGGAATCACTGGGCGAAGGACTCTATAAACAAAGCCTTTGCTCTTGGATGGCTGGAATATACGGAACCATTTGATCCGGGAAGTGTCGTAACAACTGGCGAAATGGTCGATTTGATTCAAGCGGTTTTTCGATGGAATAACGGATAAGATCCTGCCTTTCACCAGGCATCCCGGCACGGTGCAAAGATGAAATAATCTCGTACAGGTCAATAGGTAGTAGGGGAGGCCCAGCAAACCGCTGGGTCTCCCCTGGTATGGATAAGGATTATTTCTGCGCACAATGTTTATACCGCATATCCTTCCTCTTCAAATTGTTCTGAATCACCCACATTATCAGGATCAGTTTCTTCCGGGTCAGGTTCCTCCGCTTCATCGGTTGCCGAAAGCAAAGACCGTATAACACCCCGCCGTGTCTGTACCGAAGTGGGTTTTGCGCTGCCAGCGGATACCGTGTGATTATACTCTGATGACGTGGAGGGATGCCCGCTGAAGAACTCGGTCAGGGTGCGGTTGATCTCGTCCTGGCTCACAGCATTTTCTACTGCCAGACAGCAGTAATATACGCAACTGATGAAGTGCGTCCTACCCTTGACAGTGCGGAGAACCTTGTTGTTGACATCAATCAGGCTCCTGACGAACACCGAATAGGCATTCAGCCCGGAGTTAATTGTGTCTAGCATTTCACTGTCAACCTCGACCTTGCTGGCCCACCCCCGGAAGGGCTTGGTGGAGAAGTCGGGGGATTCCTCTGTGATAAGCTGGTAGAGCTGCATGGCAATCATTTCATCGGTGAACCGTTTCCTGCCAGCCTCCGAAACTACGAACTGAATTGCCTTATGCTTGGCAAGCTGCTGAAAAATCGCCAAGCTGGGGACGTTGGCACGGGTCAGCTCAATGGCGCTCAATGGCTTGCCGTTATTCAGCCTGCGAAAGAACTCCCTGATCTCTGTTTCTGTCATTCCCTCATAATAGTAAATCGTGAGGTTATAGTCTTTGATCCGATCCCGCACCCACTCAGGCAACTGTGAGAAATATAATCCGCTGACATCCTCCACGCACCCGTTATCATCTACGACGGTAGGGGTGTCGGGAGTCAACGCAAATTCATCATGGAGATATTCGCTGATGGTGTTTGACCGCTGCTTTCCGTCCAGGCTGTCATATACGCCGTTCTCGTCACGGGTAAAGTACATGGCAGGGATCGCATAGCCGTAGATCATGCTGTGGATCAGAAGGGATTTTTTTGTCTACGTCCCATACAAGGCTGCGCTGCACAGCGTTGTCGTAGTTGACCTTGCCTTTCTCCATCTGATTCACCAGGGCCTTGGCAGTCCAGTTAATGTTGAATCGCTGCATAGTATCACCTCTTTTTCCAATGTTTTTCAACCGTGCCATCCGGGAAATAGGTATCTCTGCGGACTTCTCCTGTCCTCAAATTGTGTTTTGTAACTTCCATCGGTACACCGTCTTTCTTTGCCTTCGCCTTGGCAGCGTCCACCGCCTGAGAGTAAAGCGGAGTGGTTAGCCAACAGCGGCCATCTGGAAAGTTAATTTCGTAGAGAATATCCATGCTCATATCAGCGCCCCTCGGCCCGTCTCTCGGCCCGTTCTGCCTGACGCTCCACCTGCTCGGAGAAGGAAAGACGCTCACCCTCCCTCTGTTCCTCGGTAAAGCCCAGCTTGGCGGCGATCTTCTTTGCCCACCAAAGGTTCGGCTCCTTGGCCCTGCTCACCCAGCAGCCCCCGGTACGGCTCCAGAGGAACGCACTTTTCAAATCGGCCTTCTGGTCGGCAGTCAGGGCGTTGTACTCGGACTTCTCGAAATGAAGCTCAATTTTGGTCGTTTCCAGATTGAAAATGTACTTTTTCTCCATTTCAGATATCCCCCGACACTGTGTAGTCATAGGCTCTGGATTCAACCGGAGAGTAGTATAGTTCGGTTTCGGTTGCCCACCATGTCATAGGATTAGTGCCAAGTTGCCCGGTGCCATCCGAATTGAATATCCATTCTCTAGTATTGTTAGTCCATGTCCCTACTAAATCCTTATTACCAGTTTTTACACGATAATAGTCACCGTCTTGATAATAGCCAGCATATGTGGGGACTGTGCTGTATGGGGTATTAGAGGAAGTGATTTCTTTGAGATAGAGTTCTTCTGTCTCCGTATCAAATCGCGTTCCTTCCCCGATGATCCAGTAATATCCGAGTGTGTGGTGTGCATAAAGCGTTAACCGGCCATTAGACGCTTCCCATGTTACGCTGTCTGGCTTGTCATTGAGTACATTCCAAAATTGAAAGACAGTCGTTGCATAGCCGCTAGACTCCAAAGTAAGTGCGCTTCCGTCATAGCTTCTCCATCTTCCACACAAATCATTATCCAAAGTGGAGTAGTTATCGTCCAAATAGGCGTCGTTATCAATCGGATCATCATTATCAATTCGATAAACATTGATGCTGTAAGGCTCAGTATCATCCGGGATATAAAAGGTATAGCACATGCCTTCCCGAATCCATTGATACCCACCTGCACCGAGGCTATCGTAGTTATCTCCCATCAGACTTACAAGTGCGTCAAAATTCTGCTTCAGGCTCTGACCATTAAGTGTAAATTCCTCTGCGTTGGCACTAAAACTAGCCACTGTGTTCCCATTGGAAACATCAAAATACATCCATTCCGGAGCATCAGCGCCATACTCAATGCTATCATTTTCGGCATATATTTCTGGCTCGCCAAAGGCGGTAACAACCTCGTCCGCTGTCATTTTAAGTACATCTTGAGTGGGAATCTGACGGATTAGAATTTGTCCTGTGGTATTGGAGGATTGCTCCTGCCCTTGTCCGCCTCCCGTTCCAGCGGCTTCATACTCTTCAAACGCTTTTGAGATTACCGCTGCCAGCGTCAGGGCATCCTGTGGGACTTCGTTGAACGCAAGATAAGACGCTTCAAAGGTTCCGTTTTCTTCATCAACCACAAATTGAATCCGGGCCTTTACCGGAACGTCCTGATAGGTGCAATCACCTGTAAACTCTACAACATCCTGCCCGTCTTCACTCTCAAAATACTTCCAACGTGGCGTACCAAAGAAAGCGGTAAATGCGTCCTCATAGGTTACATCGGGGTCGTCGGGTCTGTATCCTCCTTTGACCATCTGGACGTATTTATTGTCAGCATCCGTGGCGTTCGCTATGGTATCCTCCAGTTCTTTACCAGCACCATCCAACGTGGCACTGGAACAGGCCGACAGCAGCAACATAATCGCTGCCAGCAGCGCAATTATTTTCTTCACTAAAATCACCTATCCTTCGTATCCTTTGGGGTATTTGATGTCCAGTAGTGGACGATCCCCAGGTTTCATTATTTTTGCCGCCATAATCGCTTTATGGCAGGCCAAGAGTTGATCTCTAATTGTCTCTAAGTGTGCCTTGCTCTGTGGGACAATGTACTTTTCGGAGCCAACCGCCAGAAGTTCGAGATACCAGTTGACCAGCTCCAGTTTGCCGAGACAGTAGGAGGAAATCATCATTTTGTCGTTGGCATCCTTGATGGCCTCGGTTTCGATCTGGATGTAAGATACCAGATCAGCGGGTATTTTCTTCAGCTTCTTTTTGAACATGAACACTCCATTCTGTCAAAGCATTAGTCCGCATTGATTCCATACTTTTTCACGAGTTGATTCCACTCAGCTTCGGTCTTATCGTCAGATGCAGAGGTAAAGAACGACATAATATTGCCCTCTGCATCATCAAATGTGATCTCATTGTAAACAATAAAATCCCAAACCAGGAATCCCCGTATGCCATTGATTTCCGCTTCGACTCGCTTGTGAACAAACCCGTGGATTTTAGAAATTTTCTTAGCCTCCGGTATTAACTGTTGGATGATTGCAAGAACTGCCATCGCTTTTTCGCCGCCCATAACTATGACCTCCCAATTTTTCGTTAGTGTTGAAGTGATTTATTTGCGCTTGAGGGTTATATATGTATCGGTCTTTTCCACGATTTTGTACTTATCCCTCAACGTATTCAGCACACCAACACCCCCGGCGCAAACGCCTATCGCAACGGCTGGTACAACTGCGGCTCCTAACATAGCTGCCGCTGGTGTAACCATTACAAGGCCAGCCCCAGCCGGAGCACCACCCCCAACCGGAGCCACGGCAACCGCAGCTATAGCCACCGCTAATGACGCAACGCATACTCCCCATGCAACTTTTCCGGTAGCCTTTATACGCAAAACGCCGTTTTTTAGGTCGCCCTCGATTGTGATGTATTCCTCATTATTTTTTACAGCCTCGGCAAACTCTTTCGCCGTCCTACAAACTCTTGACATTTGTGGTTCTTCCTTTCCGCAAAATATCACTAGGGAAAGCCTGGAATCTTTGCCTTGAAGTGAATGATACCACATCATGTTATCACGAAAACCTCTATTAGTCAATATAGATACCCCTGTTAGATGTTTCTTGCTGGCCGATCACTTGGGTAGAATAAGCAGGGGGTGAACACATGGACTATAAGAGGTTGGGCGAACGGATCAGAGAAGAACGTCTGCGGCTGAATCTCACACAGGCCCAGCTTGCGGAGGCCGTTGACATATCAGATACCTACATGGGTGCAATTGAGCGTGGGGAGCGGAGCTTGACGCTGGATACGCTGGTGCGGTTGGTAAACCGCCTCGGCGTAACTGTGGACTATCTGCTGGCCGATTCCGTATCTGACAGCGATACCAACATCATGGAGCAATTCAAACAGATCATAGATCAGCAGCCTTTGGAGCGTAAGCAAATGGCAATCAATGTATTGCGGACGATTTTTGCATATTTTGGCGGGGAGGGGGCGTAGTCCGCTACGCCCTCTTGATTTTGCCAATGCGGAGGTTTCTAACAAAGTCAATATCATCCACCAGCCGCCGCACGGCCAGATTGACAAGCAGTTCAACCGACACCGAATACTCGGCTGAGAGTGTATGTAGCCTGTCGTACAACATAGGGTCGCTAAGTTCAATCTTCAATTTTTCCATCTCCTATCATAATACCAGTATTTCTCTGCGGTTCCCTTGCCAGTTCTGTAACTTGGATAAGCCCTTTGTTCTCGCGCTTTTTTGCATATGATACCAATTCCCTTGCGTTGCTGGCAGTATGCCACGCATAGGCAATCAGATAATCGCTGTGGTCTACCATGTAGCGGTTAGCCTTTACGATAGCTGCTCGTTTCGGTACGGTTTCCATCCCTGGCGGGTAAAATGTACTGTCAAAACCTTCCGGTGTTGGAATGGGGCGGTCATATGGATGATAGGCCAGCAATAACGTGAGCGTCACCTCCGGGTGGCGCTTTTTAGCAGCCTTGACGGTTCTCGCTGCCATTGAGTCAAACCATCCATAGATCCCTACAACAAAATCTGTCACCTTCAGTTCTGTAATATGACGATCTACCTCGGCAGATAGCTGCGGCAGCAGATAATCCGATGCTTCACGATGCCCAATAAAGAAACAGGTTGGCATAGTCCTCCTCCTGAGTATGTAATGATTGTCGCTTTGTATCCCGCATTATACGCTATATTTGACTTAAAGTAAATAATCATTTTCTTTATAGAAATTTTAATTGCATTGTGAAATTGGTAGCATACTATCAGGGAGTGATGCCGTATGCAGACCGAATTTCCGGAAAAGTACAGAATACTTGGCTTGAAAATCGCTTATTACAGGAAGAAAGCGGGCTACACGCAGGAGGTCTTTGCAGAAAAGATCAACAAAAGCGTCAATTTTCTTGCGCAGGTTGAAGGGACAGGTACAACAAGGGGCGTATCGCTGGAAACGCTGTTCAAAATGGCTGCTGTCCTTCAAATCCCGGCTTCAAAGCTGCTGGAAGATGACTGAGCGCAACTGTCGGCAGCATAAAGCTGCCGTCCCATTGGAGGGCGGCGGCTTTGCTTGCTCTGGACAATTCCACGCCTCCGTCTGGCTGAATGACACTCAACACACGGGAGAGCGCATCCATCGCCATTGCCTCATGATTTCCCAACAGGTTTACTACGTTGGGCCGCTGGGCCATGTCCAACATGATTTTGAATCCATCCGGGCCACGGTCGATTACATCCCCCAGGACATAGAGAGTATCATCGGGGCTAAAGTTGATTTCGTTTAGTAGATCAATGTACTTGTCATAGCAGCCGTGAATATCCGACACGGCATAGACCATTTCGCATCCTCCTTTCCGTACTACCTGTAAATTTCCTGATACCCAGTATAAAGGAGTCTTTGTTTCCAAAGGTGTGCTGCCAGCATACAAATACAAATTTTTTACGGGACTTTTCATATGCGCCACGGTCTGATATAATGTAGACATATCTCCAGCGGAGGGCGCAGTATGAAAACTGAAACAAGTAAGGCAACCATAGCAACTAAGGTAACAACAGCTGATGTGCAGGAAAGCCTTTTCAATGCGGCAAATTTCAAGGATTTTCTGTTGAGAAACGAACAGAATATGCTTGCTCAAACACTCCCGGAATATCTGGCACTCCAACTGAAGCAGAAGCATCTTAAACGGGCGGATGTGGTTCGGGGGTCGCACCTCGACCGTACCTATGTCTATCAGATATTTTCCGGGAAGAAAGCTCCGTCCCGCGATAAGCTGTTGGCGATTGCTTTTGGTTTGCAACTTTCTGACGAGGAGACACTGAAAATGCTAAAGCTGTCTGGCAATTTGGAACTATATGTGCGTGATAAACGTGATGCAGCAATCTTGTTTGCAATCCAGCATAGGAAGTCTATTGATGAAGCAAACGACCTGTTGGATCAGCTTGGTGTTTTGCCCTTGGGTGTTCCAGATGAATAGAGTTCTGGGTGTTCTGCCCTCCCTTCCTGTTGATAATTTGCGTCATTTTATATCACCCCTGGGATTTCACCTCTTTTCGTGATAAAGTAAACCGCCCCGTGCCATTTAAGGCACAGAGCGGTTCCTGGGTATCATGAGGATAATATATCGTTGCGGATATGGCTCATACGACACACTATGAGGCAAAGAGAGGACGCTATCGGAAATTGTAGTGGAAATGTTAGCTGGACTGTGGTATACTGATAGTGGGAATAAACTTGTTGGGGGTGTTGCTTGATGGGACTGCTACCAATGGAAGCAGATATACTACCGCCGTCCGATGACCGGGTATTTAAGCTGATCCTGACATCGCCGGAGGCCAAGCAAGCGTTGATGAATCTGATTTCATGTGTGATTGGCCGTACTGTGGTTGATGTAGTTCTTCTGCCCAACGAGTTAGCGCCGGGAGACACGGAGGAAAAGGCGGAACGGTTTGATGTCAACTGCAAGATAGACGATGGTTCCCAGGTCAACCTGGAAATGCAAGCCAGCTATATGGTCGAGGACCTGGATGGCCAACACAGGAATCTGAAGGGCAAAAGTGTATACTATCTCACAGACCTACATTCCTCCCAGCCGGCAAAAGGACTGCGGCGATATGACAGGCTGGCCCGGTCATACCAGATCACATTCTGTTCTTATACGATCTTTCCCAATACACAGGATTATGTAAATTCTTTCTCCATGCGGCATAACGTGACGGGAGAGCTGCTGTCGGATGCCATCAGCGTAACATTTGTTGAGTTGTCCAAGCTGGGCGAAGTGGTGAAGAAGCCTGTCAGTGACATGACAGCCCTGGATAAGTGGTCGGTGTTTTTCCAGTACGCTCCTGATCTGGAGCACAGGGAGATCGTGAACAAGGTCATTGAATCGGAGGAGGTGCTTCAAGTGGCCGGGAACCTTTTAATGAGTATCAGCAAGAACGAGCGAGAGCGGGCCATCTACCGTAGCCGCAGGAAGTTCCAGACGGATAGGCAGTCGGACTTGGCTACCGCCGAGGATAACGGCAAACAAATTGGCAGGGCTGAAGAAAAAATTGAGATTGCTCGTAATGCTTTGCAAATGAAAATGACCGTAGCTGATATAGTCAGACTTACGGGCCTTACCCAAGCAGAAGTAGAGAATTTGTGCAAGGAAATCTAACCAACAACAAAGAAGGTGGAGGTGCGGTGATGCACCCCACCTTCTTCATATCGCCTAAAGAGAAATACACTGTCCCCTGCTGGGGGGCGGTGTATTTTTTTGCAAAACCATCGGTTATTACATAGCCTCGTTTGTAGTTGTCAACCTTTTGACTTCTTCATATTGAGATTGCAGATTATTCCGATATTTCTTTGATTTCCGTTCCAACTCGTCTTTATCATCATACTCATTAGGAACCAGTATAAATGTATTTCCTAAAAGATTTGAATTGGTAGAGTGCTCTCGCAAAAAATCAATATATTTGTGTAAAGTCGTTACATACGTCGAAATTACAGCATGGATTTCCTCGGTTTCATCGTAAATTGCCACATATTCTATAGCCGTTTCCATATGACCCACGAATTTCAGAGTTCTCAATATATGTTCTAAACCATCACCTATTCCATGTTCCACCTCCCCAATCACGAGGCCAAAATTGAGCGGATCAGCCGCAACAAAATCCGCTATTTTGAATAGTTCAAAACAGTAAAAAAATTCATCAGCTATACGCACCGAACTCCACTGCTGTAATAGGTGAGGATTCAATTCGTCAAACGTTGCTATATAATCCTCAAATCCATTCTTCAGATAATCGCGTATATATTTTGGCTTTGATGTTTGCACCGACTGATTGCCTTTTGCGCTAATGTCCGAATCTGTAGAGAAAATATCTGCACTCAAAGGGAGCACATCGGTATCTGGCATGTCCAGCTTTTTAGGTGACCTTATCAACTGTGCCTGTGCTTGAAGCAAAGCATTGTTTTTTTCGACATTACTATTCTTCACTTGCAGTGGCGGCTCTTTTTTTGACTTTCTTCCTCTTCCGTTTTCGTCAGCCATTGCTATTAAGTAGTCTATGCTGTCTTTATAGGCTTTGTATTTTGGCTTTTGAAAATCAGTAGGGAATGCACTGCTATTAAGTGAAACACATAGTTTATGAAAATACTCCTTTAATGTCTCGGGGGTCTTATCAGGGGGAGCAAATATTTTCTTGTATATGTCAACTTGCGGCTCAAAACGGCAAGTATCTCCGTTTTTATGCCTGTAAACGGTAGAACGGCTTGTTTTCAGTTTGCTAGCCAACGCACTATCCGTTAGTCGAAACATTTTTTCGGCTAAAAGGAAAACGTGTCCCCAAGTAAATTCCATACTTTCACCTTTGATAGTAGAATCAATCGAATTTGTTGCATGTTGTTGCAAATTTGTTCACTTTGTCTCAAATCCTGTACTTTCTCTTTTCAGTGGCGTATTTTATCAACAGACACAGGCCCCTACTGCACCTTGAAAAAGAAAGCCCGTTTCTCCAATGGGTAGTATAGGCAAGACCGGAGGTCTTTGTTATGCTGAGCTGAACGGCTGGTGCGCCATGACATTTTTCTGTCTTTCGGAAAATTGAGCGACCAACACCGACGCCGGGGAGTGGGTTCAGCAACCCGCGAGCCAGGACGTGTAGCATGACTATTTTGCTGGGAAGCTACCAGCAACTCGGTTTTTTGATAAAAATTCTTAGGAGGTATTGTTATGAGTGAGAAACCCGGTGTGCTCTCCGTGATTCGCAGAGAAAATAAAGAGGTATCAGAACATGATTTGTCTCTGCAAGAGTACGAGGAGATGGTCGAAAATGCACGGAGTAACCCCAATTCTATCAATAAACATATGAGTTTTATTGGTAAGATTTTAGAGCCGTGCACAGAAGATTGGGGTGAATTAGTCTTGTCCAATAACAACCCCTGCTTTGAGTTTCAGGGAAGGCCGTTCACGAATTTCGGAGTCCTTCTCCTGCTGGTGATTAAGATTCATTTTCTTGACCGAGTGGAGCATTTTTTGGAACTGCTTATATGGGGGAAGCATTTACCACCCAAAATCATCCGTGTGGATGCCAGAGAGTTGAGATCAAGTCGATGGCTTGATGACTTGGGACCTCAATACATCTGTGAGGGGGTTGCAAGTCTCAAATATCTTATCAAGACAATGTCTCTATATGCTCCTAGCAGGGATGACTACGGGTACTCAGGATGGGTGTTGGATCGCGAGGATGTTTATGTTTGGGCTGGACAAAAGCTTCGAGGGCGTGATTGGGGCACAGAGAGAGCTAACGTCTCTTGTACCCACGCATTGAGTCTGCTGGACGTCGCACCACATACTTTAACAATTCCACTACTATCCATCGCACTCCTGTCACTTGTCCACAGCCGAATGATTGGCATTGGAACTTTTTTCAAAGGCGTTATCTGCCTTGTAGCCCCCACGCAGTCCTTCAAGACTACACTGGCCAGCCTGTTTTTTGACTTTGAAAACGGGCGCGAGGCTGACAGCAACTTTGAAGCGACTATGGCGGCTATCGTAAGGACAGTAGGAAATACCCGGGACGCTACTGCTATTATAGATGATTTCAAGCCCGGAGCAACCAAGACGGAGAATAACAGCCAGATTCAAAAGCTCAGCACGATCATTCGGATGTGCGCAGACGATTCCGGCGGCATCCAAAAGGCCGGAGTGCAAAATACAACATTTTCCAATGTGTCACACGGACTGGTGGTGGTGACGGCAGAGCAAATTCAACTTCAAGTTCAATCGACAGTTGCCCGCTTGTTGATCTTGGACATGAACCGGAAAGGCGTAGATATTGACAAAATCTCCTATTTCCAAGAACATCATCAGCAGTACCGTGAGTTCATCCAGAATTTTGTGAGGTATATTGCGTCAGTGGGAGTGTCCAAATTTTGTGAACGCCTTGCGCAACAATTTCAGCAAGAGAGACATTCTCTACGCAAGGAAGTTGCTGCGTCTGTGCCGGTTGATAATCGAACCAGTGATGTCTGCACATGGTTGTGGATTTCCTTCCGCGAGTTTTTAAACTACGCTATACAGGTTGAATCTATTAGCCAAGAAAGTGCCGCCGCTTATGCAGAGGAAGCACACGCAGCGTTCCTGTCTATTATGGAGCAGCAAGCGGAGCGTGTCGCTGAGTTGAATCCTGTGAAGCAGTTTTTCAAGGGACTGCAAGTGCTGATCGAGACGAAAGAGGTCACAATCGGTAAGTTACAGGCTAGGAACAGTGGGTACGCTACGATTGACAGCAAGGAGGCAATCGGTTTCGCCAAGAAAGGCTACGTCTACCTGAAGAATGGTACGGCACTTCAATCCGTAGTCACCTACTATCGCCGACACGGGGTAGAGTTTATGGTTAGCGATACAGCTTTGCGAAAAGCCCTTTCTGATGGAGGCTTTATCGTTCCCAAAAGCGAAAAGTCGTATATTCACCGGCTGTCAGTTAATCATGAGTCTTACCAGTGTATGAAATTCGAGCAAGCAAAATTCAACAAATTATTGCACGGGGGAAATGAAAATGGATCAGACTTTGATGAGGAAATTCCAAGTGATCGGGCTTTGTGCTACAACGCAGATAATCTCCTGGGACCAGGAAACTAAACTGTGGGATGGAGTACCGTTTGATATTAACTTCTCCCAGGATTTTTCAGTTGCATGTATTGATGGTCGTGCGCTTACGGGTATCCCCATGGACGAAGTGTTTAGAGCACTTCTCAATCCGCTATCCGCTCCCGCACTATCTCCAGTATTGCCCTTGTCATTTGAAGAGCAGGAGCGCAGCCGAATGTTCTGGGCAGACATCGAAAAGCAAGAAAAAAAAGAACGGAAGAGGAAACTGAAATGGAAACGTAAGCATCCGAAACCCTCTAGCCTAGAGGAAGCGGAGAAGAACTTTGATCGTATCTTAAATGATTTAGGAGTGCAGGAAAATGAATGATATTAGCAAAATTAGTATGATGTGTAGCTTTATAGGATACCTGATCTTGAGCGGAAATGTGAGTGCCGTCAAGTTTCTCTACGGCACTGCTTGGCGTGAGCATCCGGCTTTGATTAAAACCATTGACGAACTCCAAAGACATTTAACCACGGCTGAAATTCTGGGCGATACCAGAGGCATCTATGGTATGGAATTTCTTTACCATTGGGGTATGGTTTGCCTTGGTGAACTGTCACCGCTTATTTTTAAGGATTTAAAAGCCGCCCGAGTGTGCTTCGAGAAAATTAAGCCTTCTGTACCACAGGCTGAGGCGCGACTGGCATACATAGAATTGCTAGAGAGCACCGAACCTGCGAAAGACTATCATAACATTTGCTGCCTAGAAGAACTGCGAAAATGCGCAAGCAAGCAACGTGATTTATTTTCGATGATCGTCTTGGCTAAAATTTGTTTTTATAGTTTTTTGGAAGAACAGCAACAACGCAATCCCGATGCACCAATTATCGAACTGCCCCTGAAAGCTATGCGGCTTCTGGAATACCCCATCCAACAAGGGCACCCTGTAGCAATACGCTTCTGGAACGACATGGTAAACTGCCTCGAATGTCCTCCAGAAATCCGGCCTCCGTACTGCTCTGAGAAGTCCATCTGTCAGCAAGTGTTGTATGACCTTAAATCATCTGCAAGTATGTAAATAAGGCCGTAACCGTTGCAGCACAGGGGTTTATATTTGCATAGGCAACGTGCAAATAGCATAAATGGGATGCGCAAATATCTGAGGAAAGGGGGTAACACCATGAACACGAGGCCGACTAACTCACCGCCCGTCATCGTGCGGGAGTATGAGATAGGTGGGACTAAGTACATCGTCCGGGCCACTGTCAAGGATGGGGCCAGAGAGGATGCAAGGGCCAAGGTACGACGGTTGATACGAAATGAGATTAGCCGGACAGCAGAAAATAACAGATAGAGGCAGACAGGGCGGGGATAGTGTGTTATAATGGATACGCTATTCGGTTGTCTGGCTGCCAGAAAGGAGAATGCCATGTTTAGGCCAGACAACGCCGCCCTATATAGTATAGCGGCAACACCAAGTTTCGCCAAACATAAGCGGCCTTGTGGAACTCACGGCTGCGCCCTTTGTGGAAGGGGGGCGCAGTTATGAGAACCACAGGCCAGCACAGAACCCCGCAAACCGTAGCGGAATTTACAAAAGTCCAGAACACTGCACCACTCACAGGCGATTTTCTCTCTATTCTCCGTGACAATGAGGATCTGGTTGCCAGCCGTACCCGGAAGTCCGAACAGTCCGAACCCGAGGGTATCACGGCCTTGTACGTCCGGCTCTCGAACGATGATAAACTGGACGGGGAGAGCAATTCCATCTCAAACCAGAAGAAAATTTTACAAGGGTACTGCAAGGAGCGGGGCTATACTAACGTGCGGTACTACGACGAGGATGACGGCTACAGCGGAACGAACTTCAACCGCCCTGGCTTTCAGCGGATGCTGGCCGACATCAAGGCCGGGAGGGTCGCCCGGGTCATAGTTAAGGACATGAGCCGCTTGGGGCGTAACTATCTGGAAGTGGGGATGTTCACAGACGTTCTGTTCCCGAGCTTCGGTGTCCACTTCATCGCCGTGAACGATGGCGTGGACAGCAAGCGTGGAGACAGCGAATTTACCGCAATTAGGAACATTTTCAATGAAATGTACGCCCGGGATACCAGCAAAAAGATTCGGGCAACGTGGCAGAGCAAAGGCCAGACCGAACACTTGAGCGGTTCCCCTCCGTATGGCTACATGAAAGACCCGGAGAATCCCCGCCACTGGATTGTGGACGAAGAAGCGGCAGCAGTCGTACAAAAGATTTTTTATCTCTGCATGAGCGGTATGGGTACTACTCAGATAGCCAACTGGCTACGGGAGCAGAAAATATTTAGTCCTACAGCTTACCACCTGGATCATGGCCGGAAAACGTGCCACGAGTTTCCCAAGAACCCCTATAAGTGGTCGGCGCAGACTATTTCCAGCATACTCCGCAAACTGGAATACCTGGGCCATACGGTGAACTTCCGCACCACCACGGAGAGCTACAAGAGCAGCAGACTTCTACACAACAGCCCCGAGGACTGGGTTATCATTGAGAACACCCAGGAGCCGATCATTGAGGCGAGCGTATTTTGGGCTGTGCAGAACATCCGGCAGGGACGGCGTAGAGTAACCAAAACTGGCGAAACGGATATGTTTTCCGGGCTGCTGTTTTGTCCCGATTGCCAAAACCGGATGTACCGTACCCGGAAGTACAAAGGCCGGGGAACCCATTTCTACACCTGCGCAACGTACCATCTCGACAGCGTAGAGCGTCAGTGTACCACCCACTACATCGACAATCTAGCACTGGAAGAGGTAGTGCTCCGTAACCTACGGGAAGCAATTTCCTATGTGTCAAAATACGAGGATGATTTTATCCGAGAGCTGGCCAACGCCAGTGCTGCCGAGCGTGACCGAGAATTGTCCAAAAGCAGGGCAGAACTGGCGAAGACCGAACGCCGTATAGTGGAACTCGACGAGATCATCAAGCATCTGTACGAGGACACCCTATCCGGCAAGCTGACGGACGCACGGTTTATCAAGCTCTCTGGGGATTATGAGCGTGAACAAGAGGAATTGAAGGGCCTTATTGACACGCTACATAAGGAGATCACCAAGCGGGAACAAAAGAAAACCGATGCGAGGAACTTTGTTGCTATGACGAAGAGGTACACCGACTTGCAGGAACTGGATGCCACTGTGTTGCGGGAGTTTATCGAACGCATCTATATCCACGAGAAGGACAAGCAGACCAAGACCCAGGAAATCCAAATCGTGTATAACTTCATCGGTGCGTTTGACTTCACCCAGGCCACAGAGCAGCGGCAAGCAAAGTAAAGACGGACTGGCAAGGCTGATGCAACAGCCGAGCCTTAACCGTCCTCATCTTACCACAAATCCCATCTGAGGTCAACAGGGCGGTGAAGCAACGTCCTACTGACCGAAGGTGTTTGTTTAATTCACATGGGCATTTGCCCAGCGTTCGTAGCCAGCACCTTTTCCTGCTGCCAGCTTCGCTTGAATGT
>CAJUOA010000005.1 GCA_910587785.1 uncultured Oscillospiraceae bacterium
AGGAAATCGAAGCTCAGATTGCCCTGAAATGCCGGGAGATTCCTCGCGCTGACAGTTCTCCGCAGCAAATGCGCTGGCCACATGATACGCCTTATGGCTGTCTCCTTTACTGCCGCGAATGGTTTTCCCATCTACTGCAATAACGGAACCTTCTATGCGGTGGTATCCCAACCAGTCATACAGGCATTCTGACAGCGCTTCGGGCTTGATTCTCTCAAATACTCTCCGAAACGTGTCACTATCCGGTATTCCGTGAGGCAGCGCAAGGAATTCTCCCAGCCATTCCTCTCTTTCCCTCCCGAATTCCTCCATATCCGGGAAGCCTTCTCCCCCGCACACTACCGTACACAGTCCTATGATTATGATGTCTTCCAGCTTGTGCAGGATCTGACCGCCTTTTGTTCGCCGCGGGTCCTCTACCTGTTTCAGGCTTCCTTTTAATTTTTCTAGTTCCATATTCTTTATTATATCTCTTCCTCGCTAAATTTCAATTGCTGTTGCCCTGGCAAAATTTTCCCACAGTCTTCCCAGGGAAGATTTTTTGTGGTATACTGCTGATATCTATAGGCTATTACAAATTGGGAGTGTGATAAATACGTCTTATACCTATGAAACCGCAGTAACCTACAGCGACTTGGGGCCGGATGGGCTTCTGGACCACCGGGGACTGGCCCGGATGCTCCAGGAGGCGGCGTCTATCGCGTCGGATGAGTGCGGCTACGGCCTTACAGATGGGGAGCGGACGAAGGTCCACTGGCTTCTGGCCGCGTGGCGGCTGGAGCTGTTGGAGCGGCCCGGCTGGCGGGCGGAAATCGCTGTGGAGACTTGGCCCAGGAGCTTGGACGGCTTCCGCTCGGACCGGGACTATCTGGTCCGCTCCGGCGGAAAACTGATTGCCCGGGGGGCGTCCCGGTGGTATCTGGTCAGCGGGTCCACGGGCCGCCTCGCCCGTATTACGGAGGAAATTCGCCGTGCCTACCCGCTGGAGGAGCGGTGCGTCTTTGAGGAGCCTCTCCGCAAGGACGGCAGGAGCGCCCCGGATGCCCGGGAGGTCTTTGCCTCCGCGGCGGGACGCCGGGACATGGATACCAACCGCCATGTGAATAACATCCACTATCTGGAGTACGCCTTGGAGGCCCTGCCGGAGGAGGTGTTCGCGGCCCTGCCCGGGACGGTGGAGATCGTCTTCCGCCGTCAGATTTTGCAGGGTACCGCTTTCCGCTGTCTCTACTCCCGCGCCCCGGATGGGGAGCACCAGGTGGAGATCACCAGCGGCGAGGGGAAGGATGCGGTCCACCACGCTTTTGTCTGGTTCTATTGATCTGCTATTATTTTAAGGAGGATATATTTATGAGAGATCTGCTTACATTCCTTGGAGAGAGTCCAAGCCGGTTCCACGCGGTGGAGAATCTGCGTCAGACGCTGGAGCAGGAGGGCTACACCCGCCTGAGCGAGTGCGGCACTTGGGATTTGGCTGTGGGGGGCAAGTACTATGTCACCCGCAACGGGTCGGCTCTGATGGCCTTCCGTATTCCCAGGAAGGACTTTACCGGGTTCATGATGTCCGCAAGCCACAGTGACTATCCCGCTTTCCGCGTAAAGGAGAATGCGGAGCTGACGGGGCCGGAGAAGTATCTGCGGCTGAATACGGAGCGCTATGGCGGGCAGCTTCTGTCCACCTGGCTGGACCGTCCTCTGACAGTGGCGGGCCGGGTGCTGGTGGAGGAGAAGGGGGCGATTGCCACGAAGCTGGTGTATGTGGACAAGGACCTGCTGATGATCCCCAGCGTAGCCGCCCATATGAACCGGGAGGCCAATAACGGCTTCAAGTTCGATCCCAAGTGCGATATGGTGCCCCTTATGGCACTGGATACGGAGAAGGGGGCGTTTCGCAAGCTGGTAGCGGAGGCTGCTGGGTGCAAGGCGGAGGATATTCTGGGCACGGACCTGTTCCTCTGCCTGCGGCAGAAGCCGCTGGTCTGGGGGGCGAATGGGGAGTTTGTCTCCGCCGCCGGGCTGGATGACCTCCAGTGCGCCTATGGGTGCTTCAAGGGCTTCATGGAGGCGAAGGAGAGCAGCAGCGTGCCGGTCTATGTCCTGTTTGACAACGAAGAGGTAGGCAGTCAGACCAAGCAGGGGGCGGGCGGCACGTTCCTGGCCGATTTGGTGGACCGGGTGTGCGCGGCCATGGGACGGGATAAGGCCAGCGCTGTGGCGTGCAGTTTTATGGTTTCCGCCGACAACGCCCACGCGGTCCATCCCAATCACCCGGAGTTTGCTGATGCTACGCACCGTCCGGCGATGAATGCGGGGCCGGTCATTAAGTTTGGTGTGCGCTATGCAACCGATGGTGCGTCTCAGGCGATCTTCACGGCGCTGTGCAAGAAGGCGGGGGTGCCGGTGCAGCATTTTGCCAATCGTTCTGATATGGCTGGCGGCGGAACGCTGGGGTGCATTTCGCTGGGGCAGCTGTCTGTGAATACGGTAGATATTGGGCTGCCGCAACTGGCGATGCACTCCTGCTTTGAGACGGCGGGGTCGAAGGATACGGAGTATCTGGTCAAGGCGATGGCTGAGGTCTATTCTGCCTCTTTCCGGGAGGATCATGGGCTGTTTACTCTGGCCTGAGCGATGGAAACGGGGGCCTGCGGGCCCCCGTTTTCAGGAGTGCGGAGCACGACATAATGCAGAACAGCATAGCAGTATAGCAGCATAGCGGTATAGCAGTATAGTAGTATAGCAGGCAGTACCGCCCGCACTATGCCGGTGGCCCGGTAGTTTCTCTATAGAATCGTGCTTCTAGGAGGCGAACCCAACGAAGAAGGGGAGAGGTCTAGGGAGTAGCGGCGGAGATTCGGGCGGCATCGGCCCAGGGAAGTGATTGGGAAAAGGAGGCCGCCAGGTCGTAGCGTAAATCAATAACCCCCGTAATCAAGGAAGATTCTTAAGAAACGTAGTTTCTTAAGCGTCTTTTTGGTGACTTTTTCCACGCGGAAAAAGTCACCGGGGGTCCGGGGCGAGAAGTCCCGGGACTGTAGGGAAGAAGCATCCAGCCTGAGGAGAGAAGAGGAGGCCACCAGCAGTCTGGATGCCGCCACCACCTGCGAGGTGATGGAGAACCTGCTGGACCGGGACGGCGGCTTTGCCAAGCTCTACCGGAACCTGAGCCAGACAAAGCAGGGCGGGGGCCGGTGCTTTCCGCACCAGTCCCCGCGCTCCGCGGTATCGGGTCTTTGGATGCTCAGTCCCGCCCGGACTTTTTCACCGGAAGCCAGACCTCATAGCGGGCATTTTCCGGGTCCGCATTGAGGTAGACCTCCACATCCGGACCGCTGGCGTACTCATATCCGGAGGTGGGGAGCCACTCGGTGACAATGCGCCGCTCCAGATCCTGGAGGGAGCGGCTGGTTCCGCTCCCCGGGAAGACCGCCCAGGTGGCGGCAGGGACCAGATACTCCTCCAGCCCGGGGGCGGCCTGGCTGCTGGCGGCGGCGACATAGTAGCGCCACTGCTCGGCGTCACCGCAGACACTGACCCCAAGGATGCCCGCGGGCTCACCGTCCATCAGCGCCGCGAGGCGCTGGAGGGTGCCGTCTCCGGCGGCGCGGCCCCACACCTGGGGCACGGCCTCAAAGTTTTTTTCAATGTCGCTCTCCAGGGGGACGCTGACGCCCACGATGCGGAAAGCCTCCCGTTTTTCGATGCGAAATTCCATTTCCCGCGCTCCTTTGACTGTGATCGTAAAACGCAGCGGGGGATAGCCCTTTACCGCCGCCCCCGGCTCCCGGACGGCGGAGGGCGCGAGGCCGTGGACCGCCTGGAAGGCCCGGTTGAAGGCCGTGGGGGACTGGTAGCCGTACTTGCAGGCCGCGTCCGCCACCTTCTCCCCGGCCATGAGGTCCACCGCCGCCAGGCTCATCCGCCTGCGCCGGATGTACTCCCCCAGGGGCACCCCCGCCAGGTAGGCGAACATCCGCTGGTAGTGGTAGGTGGAGCAGCAGGCCAGCCGCGCCAGGGCGGCGTAGTCGATCTCCTCCGTGAGGTGCGATTCAATGTAGGCGATGCTCCTGTTGAGGCCGTCGACCCATTCCATGTTGGTATCCTCCCTGCGTTTTTTGTTATCTTACCATATCATTTCCGATTTGTCCTCTCTTTTTCCGCACAAAAATGATAGGAGGCAGTCTATGCGCTTTCCAGAGACCATCGCCCGCCTGCTCCCGGAGACGGCTTGGCAGACGGACACCGTGGGCATGTCCCGGTCCACGGTGCTCCTCTTTGAGGACCGGGTGCTGAAGATCGACCAGGACTGGGAGGAGTCCCGGCGGGAGCCCCGCTCAGACTGTCAGAAAAGCCCTCCGCCGGAGTTTTCGCCGAACAAGTCCCCCGTCCACTCACTCTCCCAGCTCCTCCATACGCTGCATCCGTTCCATGATCTTCTCATAGGACCCTGTGATGCGGGCATAGTTTTCCGGGACATGGGGCACCAGACAGCCGGAGCAGTCCTTCACGCCGCCGGGCAGATACTTGAAATTCCCTCCGCAGCCGCGGCCCAGCGCGTAGAGGGGGCAGTAGCAGAAAAGGCAATTGAACTGATCCGGGCGTTCCGTCTCGTGGCAGGGGAAGAAGGCGCAGTCCCGGTTTTGGAAAAAGGCGAAGCTGTTGGGCGGGGTCTCCGGCTGGGGCGCGGAGACGTTTTTTTCTTCTTGCATAGCAGACTCCTTTACAGAATGAAATGGAACGCAGGCCCTGAAGGGCTGAATCCCGCACGCTCAGCGTACCATGTTCTCCGGGATGTGTCAAGCGGCGATATGTTGAGATCCTAGCGGGTGCAGACCGGCTGCGGCCACGGACAGATGCTCTGCGCGGCGGACGGCCATGTGGCAGCTGCGGGGCGGCCGGGAGGCCGCCGGGGCCTTTACCGGAGACGCCCCGGACATCCTGCAAAATCCGCTGTACCAGGCCCGGAGGGGCGATCTCCAGCAGCACTCAGACTGCGAAAAAAGACCTGACGCGCCGCGTCAGGTCCTTTTTATCAAATCTTTACGCCCACAGACTGCACAGCAGGTCCGTATACCCCGAGGGGTCGTCGATGGGCAGGCCGGCGATGAGCTTGGCCTGGTTGAAGAGCACCTGGGCGTACTTCTTCGCCTTCTCCGGGTCTGCGGTCCGGGCGGACTCCAGGGCGGCGAAGGCGGGGTGCTCCACGTTCAGCTCCAGGATGCGCTGGGCCTTGAAGCCCATCTCCGGCTGGGCGGCGGCGAAGTAGCGCTCCATCTCAAAGCTGGGGCCCTCGCCGCTGGTGAGGCACACCGGGTGGGTCTTGAGCTTCCGGGACACCCGGACCTTGTCCACACCGTCCCCCAGGGCCTCTTTCACGAAGTCCAGGGCCTCCTTGTATTCGTCCTCGCTCTTCTCCTCGGGCATGTCCTCCAGCTCCAGGTCCCCGTCCACAGCGGAGCGGAAGGTTTTTTCCTTGTACTCCCGCAAAATCTCCACCAGGAGCTGGTCCGCCTGGTCGGTGAGGTACAAGATCTCGATGTTCCGCTCCCGCAGGAGCTCCGTCTGGGGCAGGTTGTCCATGGCGGCGGCGCTCTCGCCGGAGGCGTAGTAGATATGTTTCTGGCTCTCAGGCATCCGGTCCACGTACTCGGAAAGGGTCACCAGCTTCTTCTCCGTGGAGGAGTAGAAGAGGAGCAGGTCCTCCAAAAGCTCCCGCTTTGCGCCGTAGCCGTTGAGGCAGCCCACCTTCAGCTGGCGGCCGAAGTTCTGGTAGAACTTCTCGTAGCCCTCCCGGTCCTCCTTGAGCATCCGGGCGAGCTCGCCTTTGACCTTCTTTTCGATGTTGTTGGCGATGAGCTTGAGCTGCCGGTCATGCTGGAGGAGCTCCCGGGAGATGTTCAGGCTCAGATCCGGGGAGTCCACCACGCCCTTGACGAAGCCGAAGTGGTCGCCGATGAGGTCCTGACACTTGTCCATGATCATGACCCCGGCGGAGTAGAGCTGGAGGCCCCGCTCATAGTCCGCGCTGTAGTAATCGAAGGGGGTGCGGCTGGGGATGTAGAGCAGGGCCTTGTAGGACACCTGCCCCTCGGCGGAGACGGTGATGACCGACTGGGGCGCGGTGAAGTCGCTGAACTTCTCCTGGTAGAATTTGTCGTACTCCTCCCGGCTGACCTCGCTCTTCTTCCTCTGCCAGAGGGGGACCATGCTGTTGAGGGTCTCCTCCTCCTTGTAATCCTCGTACTCGGGCTTGTCCTCCGGGGAGTCCTCCTTCTTCCGGGACTTGGTGACCTCCATGCGGATGGGCCAGCGGATGTAGTCGGAGTACTTCTTCACCAGGGAGCGCAGGCGGTATTCCTCCAGGAACTCGCTGTAGTTCTCCTCCTCGCCGTCGGGCTTGATGTGCATAGAGATGTCAGTGCCCACAGCGTCCTTCTCGCAGGGGGTGATGGTGTAGCCCTCGGCCCCGGCGCTCTCCCAGCGGTAGGCCTGGTCCGCGCCGTACTTCTTCGTCACCACAGTGATGTGGTCGGCGACCATGAAGGCGGAGTAGAAGCCCACGCCGAACTGGCCGATGATGTCCACGTCCTCGCTCTCCCCCACCTCCTGGCGGAACTGGTAGGTGCCGCTGGAGGCGATGACGCCCAGGTTGTTCTCCAGCTCTCCGGCGTCCATGCCGATGCCGTTGTCGCTGACGGTCAGCACACGGCTCTCCGGGTCGGCGTGGACGGTGATGCGGAAGTCCTCCCGCTTGCGCCCCACGTTCTCGTCGGTCAGGGACTTGTAGCAGAGCTTATCAATGGCGTCGCTGGCGTTGGAGATGATCTCCCGCAGGAAGATCTCCTTGTGGGTGTAGATGGAGTTAATCATCAGGTCCAGCAGGCGCTTGGACTCCGCCTTGAATTCTTTTGCTGCCATAGGTTTTCTTTCCTCCCGTTCAGATGGACCGCCTGGTGCGGTCTTTTTTCTCCCCTATCATGAGGGGTAATTGTGAACGGAGTATGACTAAATTGTAAATATTAGCACTCTTCTTTCTGGAGTGCTAACAGTTTGTGCGTTGAGCAGAAAACTTTTCCTTGACAATTGGCCTACAACATGTTATCCTAATCAAGCCTACAAAATGTAGTCTAAGGAGGAAGGACAAATGATCCCACAGGTTTCGGATTCCGAGCTGGAGCTGATGCAGATCGTCTGGGACTGCGGCGGCAGGGCCCTCTATGCCCAGATCATGGCGGCGCTGACCGCCGCGGGGCGCTCGTGGCAGAAGAACACGGTCATCACCCTCCTGTCCCGGCTGGTGGACAAGGGGATGCTCAAGACCAGCAAGATCGGCCGGCGCAACGAGTACGCCGCCCTGGTCTCCCGGGCGGACTACCAGGCCGCTCAGACCCAGGCCCTGGTGGGCAAGCTCTACGCCGGCAGTGCCAAGGGCCTGGTGGCCGCCCTCATCGAGGGACAGGCCATCTCCGCCCAGGAGTTTGAGGAGCTCAGGAGCTTCTGGGAGAAGGGAGAGGCAAAATGACCGGGGTACTGCGGACGGCGGCGTCCCTGTCGCTGTCCGGATCGCTGGTCATCGCGGCGATCCTGCTCCTGCGGCCTCTGGTCCGGGGAAGAGTCAGCGCCCGGTGGCAGTACTACGTGTGGCTGGTAGCCCTGGCTCGTCTTCTGATGCCCGCTGCCCCGGAGGGGAGCCTGATGGGCACACTGTTCCGGGAGGCGCCGGCGTCCCCGGCGGTGGTGGAGTCCCTCCCCGGGCCGGGACCGGCGGAGAGCGGGACAGACCTGCCTGCCTCCCCGGCTCTGCCGGGGGCGGAGTCCGGTCCGGACCTGCCGGACGCGGCGCAGTGGCTGGCCACGGGGTGGCTTGCAGCGGCGCTGGTCCTGCTGGTGCGGAAGGCCACCGCCTATCAGAGCTACGTCCGCTGTCTCCGGGCCGGAGGACGGGCGGTGGACGACCCGGCGGTGCTGGACGCCCTCGCCGCCCTGGGCAGGGAGGCCGGTGTGCGGCGTCCCGTGGAACTGCTGATATGCCCCCTGGCGGCGTCGCCGGTGCTCATCGGGTGGGTAAGGCCCTGTATCGTGCTCCCTTCGGAGGACCTGACGGAGGAGGCGTTCCGCTGCACGGTCCTCCACGAGCTGACCCACTGCCGCCGGTGGGACGGGGCCTACAAATGGCTGGTGCAGGCCGCTGTGTGCCTCCACTGGTTCAACCCCCTGGTCTGCCTCATGGCCCGGGAGATTGCCCGGGACTGTGAGCTGGCCTGCGACGAGGCGGTGGTGCTGGCCCTGGGGGAGGACGGGCGGCGCGCCTATGGTGACACCCTCCTCCGTGTCCTGGAGACCGGAGGGAAGCTCTCCGGCGTGGGGGCGTCGGTGACGCTGTGCGAGGACGGAAAATTGCTGAAAGAAAGGTTGGAAGCGATCATGAAGGTGAAAAGACAGACGAAGCGGACTGCCGCGCTGTCCCTGATGCTGGCTGGGGCGCTTTTGGCGGGAGCCACGGCGGCGGGGGCCTACACCGGCCCCGCGAAAAAACAGACAGAGCCGGTCATCAACTCCGGCGCAAAGGAGGACATCAAGGAACGCGTCAAGTCCGCCGTCAAAGAGGATGCCAAGTCCAGCGCCAACGCCCAAGAGGCGGCGCGGGCCTACGAGCTGGAGAACCTGCCCCGGTTCGGCCGTGCTGTCGCGAAGCTGACAAGGCCGGAGCAGCTGGCGTGGCTGGAGACGTGTTATGACGATGGATATATCGCCTTTTTCGCCCAGGCGCTGAGCGCGGTGGAGGACAGCGAGATCATCGGCGCGATGGCGGAGCGGGCCTATCAGGACAAACAGATCTCCTTTTTCAGCATCCTGGCCGGCGAGCTGGACGAGGAGGAACTGGAGAGCTGGCTGGCCCGTGCTGAAGACGACAGGCGCACCAATTTCCAGATGGTGCTCCTGGACGCCCTGGACCGGGACTTTGAGCGGGAGGCGCTGGAGAAGAAGCTTGACCAGGAGCAGGACGCCGCATATGCCGCCGTGGGCGTCACCCGGGAGGGCAAGGACCGCTACTACAAGGGCGAACTGGTGAACATCTTCCTGGACCAGCAGGGCAAAGGGTACTATGTCCTGGACATGAACCCGGACGGCAAGGTGAATATCAAGATCGTCCGGGATGCGGACGATGGCGCCATCACCGGCGTGGCCTACCTGACTGCGGAGGAGAAAGCGCGTCTCTTCGGCAGCGGCGAGCCGGATAAGGACCAGGACGGCGGGGACGATTGGGACAAGGACTTTGACTGGGACGACGGCTGCGAAGGAGACGAAATTTATGCCGTGGAGCTGGAGAAGGTGGAGGGCGGAGAGACCGTGTTTCTCAACACCCTCCAGATGAAGGAGGGAGACCAGGTGCGTCTCGACGTAGCGGCAGAGCGGGGGGAGTGCCTGTCGGTGGGCTTCGTAAAGCCCGGCAAGACCGGGATCACCTGCAACACCGTCACCAACTACCGCCAGGAGGACGAGGAGCTGTGGGCTTCCGGGACCTTCACCTGGGGAGGAAACGTGGAACCGGGGACCTACCGCCTCTTCGTCCGCGCACCGGAGGGAGACCTCCAGGACGTGGAGGGCGCTGTCACCATTTGCAGAGCCGATAGGACCGGCCGCCCTGAACAGTGATTTCATAGGACAGAAAGAGGGAGGGGCCGCGTATCACGGCTCCTCCCATTCGTCCACCAAGTGCATAATGCTGACCTCGAAGGCGGTGCGCTCCTGGGGCTGACCGTCCACGACCTTGGTGTAGGCCCGGCTCTGGACCCGGCCCTCCAGGCTCAGCGTCTCCCCCACGTCCATGCGGCCCGTGAGCATGGCTACCTGTCCCCAGGCGATGCAGGGCAGGTAGTCCGCCCTGCCGTAGCGCCGGTTCACCGCCAGCATCATGTCGGAGATGCACCGGCCCAGGGGCGTGCGGCGGAGGATGGGCGGCTTGCAGATGACGCCCTGCAGTTCGATCATGTTCAGGTCCTCCCCCTCCTCCGCCGGGAGAAGGGTCCGGGCAAAGACGGAGATGACCAGCTTACTGCCGGTGCCGCTCTTGTTGTTGAAGGAGCGCAGCTGCCCCTCCAGACTGAGCCGCCGGTCCTCCAGGGGGAGCAGGCCCTCCAGCTGCTCCCCGGTGGCGATGACATGCAGGGTGTCCGCCTGCCCGCTGAGCCGCCGGACGGCAAAGGGGAAGCGGTAGAACCGCTGTCCGTGGTTCTCGTGGGAAAATTGGGGTTCTCCGGCGGCGGTCCCCCGCAGCCGGACCAGATTGCGTGTTTCCTCCATATGTACGTTCACCTCATTGGTAGTCCGGCCCGTGGGACCGGCTGACCGTACAGCCTATGCGGCGGGAGGCGGGGATATGACAGAGGGGGGGCGCGTTGACACGCAAAATGGATGGTGGTATACTTGATATAGGCGATCAGGGACACCGGGAGGGGGGACGCTATGTGCGAAGATGCTGCGGCGTGGATCAGCCGGACGCTCCCGGACGGCTGGTACAAGGCGAAAGGCCTTTGGTACGTCTATTACATCAACGCCCTGGCTGAGTGCGGCCTGGGGGAGGCCTGACGGGCAGAACATCAGACATATGGAGGCAGCGCTATGAATCGAAACGAGAAATGGCTCCAGTGGGCGGTAGAACTGCAAAGCCTCGCCCAGGCGGGGCTCACCTACGGCAAAGACGCCTACGACCTGGAGCGCTACCAGCGGATCAGGGAGATCGCGGCGGAGATTATTTCCCACATGGCGGACATCCCCGTGGAAACAGTCACGGGCCTTTTCTGCAGCGAGAGCGGCTATCAGACTCCAAAGCTGGATACCCGCGCGGCCATCTTCCAGGAGGGGAAGATCCTCCTTGTCCGGGAGAACGACGGCCGCTGGTCCCTCCCCGGGGGCTGGTGCGAGGTGAACCTCTCTGTCGGAGAGAACACCGTCAAAGAGGTGAAGGAGGAGGCGGGCCTGGACGTGACCGCCGGACGGATCATCGCCGTCCAGGACCGGGCGAAGCACAACCTCCCCGTCTACGCCTACGGCGTCTGCAAGGTGTTCGTCCAGTGCACGGCGACCGGCGGGAAGTTCGAGAAAAATATCGAAACGACAGAGTGCCGCTATTTTTCCCCAGACGAATTGCCGGAGCTCGCGGAAGAGAAGAACACCTCAGAGCAGATCAAGCTGTGCTTTGCGGCGTACCACTCAGATGATTGGGAGGCGCAGTTCGATTAGAACATGCAGGCGGCCCCGGCAGTAGCCGGGGCCGCCTTACGCGCCTAATCGTGCAGGAGCCGGGAGAGGGGCTTATAGATGAGGAACGCCAGAGCCATGTCCAGCAGGCCCTTGAGGAGGGTGAAGGGGGCGTTGAAGATTACGAGGCACGCCAGCAGGCCGTCCACCGAGGGGATGAGGGCCTGATACATGCCGATGATGGTGTCCAGGGGCATGAAGGTGGTGTAGAAGGGGTAGGAGATGAAGTAGTTGATGGGGACGCTGCAAACGGCCATCACCGCCGCGCCGATCAGGGAGCCTGCGAGGGCCCCGGACCGGGTCCTCCTGCGCTTGTAGATCAGCCCCGCCGGGACCACGAAGCAGATGCCCAGCAGGAAGTTGCACAGCTCGCCCACCCCCTGGGTGGAGCTCATGGTCAGGTTCACCAGGTTCTTCACCAGGCACACCGCCGCGCCGCTGGCCGGACCCAGGGCGAAGGCCGCCAGCAGGGCGGGGAGCTCTGAGAAGTCCATCTTCACGAAGGGCGGGATGAGGAAGGGGATGGGGAAGTCCAGGGCCATGAGCACCGTGGCCGCCGCCGAGAGCATGGCGGTGACGGCCAAGGCGCGGACCCTGCGGGAGGCTGCGCCGCGGGAGGCGGCAGGGGTCTGGGGGACGACTTGCTTTGTAGACATAAAAATACACTCCTTTACGGAAATTCTCCCGAAGACGCATCATCCCCGGAGTACTGCCGCAAAAGAGCACAAAACGCCCCGCGCGCATCTTCTTCCATCCAGACTGTCACTGTCGGTACCGGATTCACACCGGTTCAACGCTTTCGCGGTCGCGGACTCGTGCCCCGAGGGGCCCTCACCGCCGGTGGGGACTTGCACCCCGCCCTGAAGATGAACGATTCGGTTGTGCCCCCATTATACGCGGGGCGGGGGAGAATTGCAAGCATTTTTTTCGGAGGGCCGGTCTTTACAAATCAGAATTTTTGTTCTATAATAGCGGCAGACCATGATAAAGGGAGGATGGACCCATGAGGGGGAGACCCTACACCTGCTGTTTCACCGGCCACAGGCCGGAAAAACTGCCCTGGGGAGACGACGAGACAGACGGGCGCTGTGCCGCGCTGAAAAAGAAGCTGCAAGACGCGGTGGAGGCGGCCTACGACGAGGGGATGCGCCATTTCATCTGCGGCATGGCCCGGGGGTGCGACCTGTATTTTGCCGAGGCGGTGCTGTCCCTGCGGGAAGCCCGGGGGGACGTCTCCCTGGAGGCGGCGGTGCCCTGCCCCTCCCAGGCGAACAGCTGGCCCCGTGCGGATCAGGTCCGGCGGCGGCGCATCCTGGCCGCCTGCGACCTGGAGACCCTGGTCCAGGATCACTACTCCCCCGGCTGTATGAGCCGGCGCAACCGCTACATGGTGGACCACAGCGCCATGGTCATCGCCGTCTACGACGGCGCCCCCGGCGGCACCCGGCAGACCCTGGAGTATGCCATCCGGCAGAGCGTCCCCTTTGTGGACATCCGGCCGGAGGAGTGAGGCCGTGCCGGAAAAACGTTTTGCGAAGGAGCGTACGGACGATGGATTTTTCGATGAATGAGATGCTGGATATGCAGAGGCAGTTACAGGAGAAGTACAAGGGCCGGTGGGAGCCCATCTCCCCTCCCGTCGGGAAGAACAAGCTGCTATGGATGATCGGGGAGCTCGGCGAGGTTATCGACGTGGTGAAGAAAAACGGAGACCAGAGCGCGGCGGAGCCGGGGCCCATCAGGGACCATCTGGTCGAGGAATTGGCCGATGTCCTCATGTACTACAACGACATCCTGTTGTGCTATGGGATCACGGCGGAGGAGCTTCGCAGTGCGTATACCGCAAAATTTCAGAAGAATCTGGACCGTTGGTAAGACAAGAGCCCCGTCCCGGGGAGGGGACGGGGCTCTTGCTGCTACCCCAGCTTCACGGCGGCCGCCCTGCGCCGCTGGGGACGGGGGCGGGTCAGGCGCCTGTGGCACCAGAAGTAGGCGGGGACCAGGAACAGGTCCGCCAGGACCCACGCCGCCGGAGAGGCAAAGGCGGCGGCGGTGAAGCCGAAGGAGGGAACCAGCAGTGCCACGGCCCACCGGCCCACCATCTCCAGCACCCCGGCCAGCACTGCCAGAGGGGAGAAGCCCATGCCCTGGATCAGGAAGCGGAAGATGTTCACCAGGGACAGGAGGAAGTAGAAGGCGGCGTTGATGGTGAGGTACTCCTTGGCCAGGGGCAGGAGTTCCCCGGCGCTGTCCGCGCTGAGGAAAAGCATGTTCATGGGCCCGGAGAAGAGGAGCACCGCGCCGAAGCTCAGCGCCGCGTACCCCGCCCCCAGCAGGACGCAGGCGCGCAGTCCCTCGTGGAGCCGGTCCCACTTTCTCGCCCCCACGTTCTGCCCGCCGTAGGTGGCCATGGTGCACCCCATGGCGTCAAAGGGGCAGGCTAAGACGCCGGTCACCCGCCCGGCGGCGGTGACCGCCCCCACGTAGGCGGTGCCCAGGCTGTTGACAGCGCTCTGGATCATGACGCTGCCGATGGCGGTGATGGAGTACTGGAGGCCCATGGGCAGGCCCATGAGGCACAGCTCCCCCATCCGCCGCCGCTCCGGACGCCAGTCGGAGCGCTCCATCTTCAGCACCGGGAACCCCCGCCGCATCCGAAGGAGGCATCCCGCTCCCGCCAGCACCTGGGAGAGCACCGTGGCCAGGGCCGCGCCGAATACGTCCAGGTGGAACACCAGGATGAACACCACGTCCAGCACGATGTTCACCAGGGACGCCGCCACCTGCCAGAGCACCGGCGTGCGGCTGTCCCCCAGGGAGCGGAGGACGGCGGCGGTGAAGTTGTAGAGGAAGATGGCCGGAAGGCCGGCGAAGATGGTGACGATGTAGCGGTAGGCCCGCTGGTAGATGTCCGCCGGGGTGTGCATGGCGGTGAGGATGGCGGGGCAGAGGGCCACCGTAGCGATGGTCAGCACCGTCCCAAAGGCCGCGCACAGCCAGACGCCGCCGGTGACGTACCGGCGCAGCTCCTTCTCGTCGCCTGCGCCGAACTGCTGGGCCGCCGGGATGGCAAAGCCGGAGCAGATGCCGCAGCAGAAGCCCACCACCAGGAAGTTCACCGCCCCCGTGGAGCCCACCGCCGCCAGGGCCGCGCCGCCCAGGATCTTGCCGACGATGGCGGTGTCGATGACGCTGTAGAGCTGCTGGAAGAGATAGCCGAGGAGGACCGGGATGCCGAAGCCCAGGAGCAGTCCCATGGGGCGGCCCCGGGTCAAATCTTTTGTCATAACGTATTACCTCGCGAAAGTATGATGAGGTCCTCGTGGGACCTTCCGCTGATTTTAGCGGTTTTGTCTGAAAAATCAATTGATGTTCTGTACGAAAAATCCGGGAATTTTTTCCAAAATTTCTGCTGGACCAAGGGCTCTCCCACAGGGGGCAAAAGAAAAATTACCTATTGCCGAATCGCGCCCGCTGTGGTATGATATGTGCAGAAGCTTGCTCCCTGAAGGGTGTGGGGAGCAAATTCAACGGGGCCTGCCGCCGTCTTAACTAGCCGGAGAAGGTGGACAGGCCCCGCGAAAGCCCCGCTGTTTCCGGCGGGGCTTTCGCGCGTCTGGATAAGGGCGGGTTTCCCCGCTTTTGCGGTTGACAGCGCCGGAAAACCGTGCTATTGTAAAAAACAGAAGTTGACCCAGCCAGCCGCGGCGCCGCCGCAGAAAGAGAGGAGAACGGCATGTCCATCCATTTGAAGATCGCGTCAGATTTCGTCTGCCCCTACTGCTACGTCCTGGAGGCCATGATCGCCCAGGTCCGAGCGGAAGTGGACGTGGAGATCGAATACCTCCCCTTTGAGCTGACCGAACCCCCGGCAGAGCGGGTGGATACCTACAACGACCCCGAGCGCCGCGCCCGCTACGCCAAGGAGCTGGAGCCCCTGTGCCGGGAGGTGGGCCTGAAGATGTGCCTGCCGCCCAAGGTGGTGCCCCGGCCCTACACCCGCATGGCCTTCCAGGGCCTCTACCTGGCCCGGGAGCAGGGCCTGGAGGAGGCCTACTGCCACCGCATCTTCCGGGCCTACTTCGAGGAGGAGCGGGACATCGGCGGCCTGGAGGAGCTGACGGCCTTGGCCGCCGAGGCCGGGCTGGACCCGGACGCCTTCCGTCAGGCGCTGGAGAGCGGCCGCTGGGAGGCCGAGGAGCGGGAAGCCGTCCGCCGCGCCAAGGAGGACCTGCAGGTCCGCGTGGTCCCCACGGCCTTCTTGGGAGAGCACCGTCTGGAGGGCGGCGCACAGTCTGCGGAGGAGCTCCGGGAGTGGCTCTTGGCCCACGCCGCAAACTAAAACTTACATAAGCAAAAACCAGCCGGTCGAAAATCCCGACCGGCTGGTTTTTTATGTAGTTTTGCGGGCTCACAGATTGGCGAACACGTCCATCTGCCGCTGGAGCTCCCCGACGATCTCCTGGTTGGCGTCCATACCGGCGGTGATGCCGGTCATGTCGTCCACCAGGGCCCGTGTGCTCCCGGCGGCTCCCGTGATGCCGGAGACCGCGCCGTCGATGGCGCCGGAGATGCTGGAGATGGCCCCGGCGATCTCATCCATGGCGGCCCGCAGACGCCCTGCGCGGTCGTTGAAAGCCTCCATGGAGCGGCCTATGTAGGCGGCGTCCTCCCGGTACTGCTCCCCGGTCTGGACAGACTGCTCCAGCTGCTCCAGAAGAACTCCGGTCAGGTAGTCCGACAGCTCCTGGGCACTGCCGGAAAGGCAGCTCACCGCCCCGGTGACCACGGCGCTGACCTCCTGGATATGTCCGGCGGTCTCGGCGCAGGAGTCGGCCAGGCGGCGGACCTCCTGGGCCACCACGGCGAAGCCCTTCCCCGCCGCTCCGGCCCGGGCGGCCTCGATGGAGGCGTTGACGGCGATGAGGTCCGTGGAGGAGGAGATGGAGAGGATATCCTTGGTGAGGATGCCGATCTGCTCCACGCTCCGGCTCTGCTCGATGGCCGCCTGGAGCTTGGCGCGGCTCTCCTCCGTCCGGGCCCGGACCGCCTCCATCTCCTCCCGGGCGGCGCGCTCCATGTCCTCAGCCCGGCTTCGCATATCCTGGGAGTAGGTGGTGATACCGGCGCACTCCTCCGCCATGAGCCCCGCGTCGCCCTGGGTGCCGGCGGCGCTGGCGCTGATGGAGGCGGTACTGCCGGAGATCTCCTCCAGGGCGGCGGAGAGCTGTTCCGTCAGGCCGGAGAGGGCCTGTACACTGCCGCTGGAGGTCCGGGTCCGCCTGCGAACCTCCCCCACCACGGCGCTGATGTGCTCGGAGCTGTCCTGAAGGGTGCCCATGGCGTCCCGGATGGGGGCGATGACGTGGGCCCGGACCATGCGGAATGCCGCGGCCACCAGGAGCACCCCGATGACCAGCGTCAGGGCGCTGGTGGCGAGGGAGGCGGCGTAGACGGCGGACAGACGCCCCCGGGCCTCCCCCAGCTGGGCGCGGACGGAGGCGTGGAGGCTGTCGATGCCCGCCTCCACGGCCTCACTGCACAAGGCGGCATCCCCGTTGGCCACGGCGTAGGCCGCCTGGGTCCGGCTGTCCGCGCTGGCGCAGACCAGGTCCACCAGGGCGTGCTTGAAGTCGCCGTAGTCCCCCAGCAGGGCGCTGTAGGTCTCCCGGTCCTCCGGGAGGACGAAGGTCTCATAGGCCGCGAGCTTCCCGTCCAGCGCGGCCTCCTCCTCCTTGATCTCCCCCACCAGCCGGATCATGCTGGCGTGGTCCGCGGCCACGATGTGGGACAGGGCCAGGCGGTGGATGTCCATCATGGAACGCCGGATCTCCTCCAGCTGTGCCTCGCTGGCCATGTACTCGTCGGCGATGGTCCCTGCGTTGGCGTTGACGTTGTGGATGCCGAACACAGCCAAGAGGTTGGACAGCAGCGTCACCAGCCCCAGCAGGAGAATGGGCAGGACCAGCCGCTGTTGGAGTGTCAGCTTGCCTTTCATACGATCCCCTCCGAAATGATTGTTGATGACTGGCCCCCCCCCCCCGGGCTCACCGCGCCGTCACGTCCTCCGCCAGCCGGTCCAGCTGGTCCTGGAGGGGCGCGCCGGAGGGATTGCCCGCCGCCAGGTTGGAGGCGAAGGCCGATACCGGGTCCCAGAACTTGCCCCCCACCCGCTGGAGCTGGGAGAACTCCGACTGGGCCAGGAGCGCCGCGATGGCAGGAGAGGCCTGGACCTCCGGAGAGGCCGCGGCGCGGACGTTGGCGGGGCCCTGTCCCCGCAGCTGGAAGCGCAGGCGCTGATTGGCCTCGCTGGTGATGTGCTCCGCAAGGCGGGCGGCCCACTCCGGGTTTTGGGAATAGGCGTTGACGCCGATGAGCTTGCAGCCGGAGAAGGAGGCCATCTGCACCTCCTGCCCGGCGCAGGTGTATGTAGGCAGGCGGGCGGCGCCCATATCCTCCCCCCAGACCTCCTGAATGGCCACCGCGTTCCACACGCCGCTGATACCGGCGATGACGCTGCCGTCCTGGACGCCCGCGAGGAACTCCGTGTCCGTCCGGCTGGAGAAGGCGGGGCTCGCGGCGATGTCCAGCATGGCCTGGGCCACATCCACGCCCCGGATGGGGCCGTCCGCGGCGTTCCAGGTGCAGTAGTTGGTCAGGCCGTCGTCGTTGAGGCCCACCTCCAGGCCGGTGTTGCCGAAGAAGGCGTAGACATACCAGGCGGAGGTCCAGTCCATAGAGAAGAACCCCCCGGCCCGCTCCGCCGCCGCCAGGAGCCGGTCCATGCTCTGCACGTCCTCCGGGGAGAAGTACGCCTTGTTATAATAGAGGAAGTATCCGTTGTCCGCAGTCAGGGGGTAGGCGAAGAGGGTGCCGTCCACACTGGCCGCATCCGCTGCGGCGGAGAGGCTGGCGCTGCGAATCTCCTGGGCGTTCTCCACCGGGTCCAGGGCCCCGGCGGCGGCCAGAGCCGCCACCTGGTCGTCGGCAAAGGCGAACACGTCCGCGCCCCCCTCCAGGTCCCCCAGCAGGGCGTCCTTACAGCTGGACTCGCTCTGGGCCTGGTAGGTGATGTGGAAGGATGCCTCCCCGGCGTAGCGGGACTGGAAGGAGGCGAAGATCTCCTCCAGGAGGGCCTCGTCCTCCTCGCCGCCCCAGACGGTGAGCTCCACGGGACCGCTGTCCGTGCGCTTCGGTTCGGGCGGGGCCTCCTCGTTGGCGCAGGACGCCAGAAGCAGGACCGCCAGGCACAGCGGCAGGATCAAACATCTCATCTTCATCGCACTCATGCCTTTCCATCGTGGGTGGCGGCGTCCCGCTCCAGGGGGCAGCGCCGCTTTTTGGGCCATTATACCACTTCCGCGCTTCCTTTGCAACCGGATTTTTGCCCGGCCATGGGGGAAAAAACGGCCGGGACCCGCATCAGGTCCCGGCCGCATTGCTCACACGGTGTAGACGTATTCTCCGTTTTTCTCGTTGATGCCGTAGAAGTCGGCAAAGGTGAGGCGGAAGATCCGGTCCAGCTTCCCGCTGACATCCACGCCGTTTTTGATGAGGTGGAGGTACAGCCCGCTGTTGGAGATGTCCCCCAGGGAGAGGTAGCCGGTGAGTTTGCCGTCCTTGACGATGGCCTTTTTGTACTCCTTGGGCGTCCTGTGGACGATGACGTCCGCCCCCTCGGTCTGGTCCAGCCGCCCCACGCTGAGCATGGTGACGCCGAAGAAGTTGCTGGTGTTCTTGAAGGGGTAGGGCTTCTCGTACACAGTGCCGACGCCCGCCATGTTCTCCGCCGCCGCCTTGCCCTGGGCCATGGCGTCCGGCCACACGCCGGAGAGGCCCGTGCAGTCCCCGGCGGCGTACACGTCCGGGGCGGAGGTGCGAAGGTGATCGTCCACCTCAATGGCCCGCTCGGCCCTGATGCCGGCGGCCTGGGCCAGCTGGATGCGGGGCCGGACCCCTGCGGCCATGATGATGAAGTCGCAGGGCACATGCTCCCCGGTGGAGAGGATCACCTCGGTGATGTTCCCTTCGCCGTCCACCACGGCGTCCGAGGCCCCGATGCCCAGCAGGAACCGGCACCCGTGGTCCTCGAACACCTTCTGGTACACGGAGGCGGCATAGCCGTCGGTCTGGAGGGGCATGACCCGGGGGGCCATCTCCGCGATGGTCACCTGGGCCCCCCGGCGGCAGAGGGCGGAGGCGGCGTCCAGGCCCACGAGGCCGCTCCCCACGATGAAGACCCGCTTGCCCCCGGCAAAGGCGGCGTCGATCTTCAGCGCGTCGCTGAGGTCCCGGAAGCCGAAGACGTTGGGGGCCTCCCGGAAGTGGGGGATGGGCGGGATGAAGAAAGCGGAGCCCGCGGCGATGAGGAGCTTGTCGTAGGGCACACTGTACCCCTCGCCGTAGGAGACGGTCTTGGCCGCCGTATCAATGCCGGTCACGGTCTGACCGGAGATGTGGTAGATGTCGTTTTTCTCGAAAAAGTCCGCCGGGACGAAGTTGATGCCCTCCGCCGTGCGCTCATGCCCCAGGAACTTGTGGAGCATACAGCGGGAGTGGACCTGCTCGTCCGTTGAGAGGACGGTGATCACGTCCTGGGGACGGAAGGCCCGCAAGGTCTTGGCGGCGGTGATCCCGGCCGCGCCGGCGCCGATGATGACAAATCGTTCCATGCTCACACCTCTCTCACTTCAATGGCCTTCTTGGGGCAGGCGCGCACACAGGCGGGGCCCTCCTCCAGATGGGCGCAGAAGTCGCACTTGATGATCCGCTTCCGGTCCGGGCTGATGGCGGGCACGCCGTAGCGGCAGTTCATCACGCACATATAACATGCCGCGCATTTGTCCTCGTTATACTCCACGAGGCCCGTTTCCAGATTTTTCTCCAGCGCGCCGCTCATGCAGGTCCCGGCGCAGTCGGGCACGTCGCAGTGGCGGCAGAAAATGGGCTTATAGCCCCCCTGCCCGTCGGAGAGGATGCGGTTGCGGGACTGGACGGCGGGATCGGTGAGGTCCAGAGCATAGACCGCCTGGCGCAGCTCGTCCAGGGAGCCGCGCCGGGGCGTCATGTCCGCGTGAGAGGCCATGCAGGCGATGGTGCAGTTCTTGCAGCCGTCGCACTTGGCGGGGTCGATAAAGATCCGTTTCATATCCTCGTGCCTCCCCGTCAAATGTTGAGGGCCCGGCGCTTCTCTTCGATGATGGCCTCCAGCTTGTCCGCGGCGCTCTTACCGTCGCCGTCGATGATGACCCTTCCGCCGGTGAGGGAGAGCATGTCCTCGGTGAGGACCTTGGTGACCAGCTTGCTGCCGGTGATGAAGGGGGGCACGCCCAGGTGCAGGGGCAGTCCCAGGGCGAGGGCAAACGCGCCGTCGGCCAGAGCCTGCTCCTCCAGCCATTGGGCGGCGGAGAGGACCAGGGGCAGCTGGGGCAGGTCCACGCCCAGCTCGGCAGCGATCTCGGTGGCCACGATCTCCAGACGCCCGATGGCGAGGCAGGGGCCGAAGTTCAAAACCGGCGGGATGCCCAGCTCCTTGCAGACGGCCCGCAGGTTGGGGCCCGCCAGGTCCGCGGCCTCGGGGGTCATAAGGCCGATGTTCTCCAGCCCGCCGGAGGAACAGCCCGCCGTGAGGACCAGGATGTCCCTGGCGATGAGCTCCTTTGTGAGGGCGGCGGTGAGGGTGTCGTGGCCGTAGGCCACGCTGGAGCAGCCCACCACACCGGCGAGACCCTTGATCTTCCCCGCAGCGATGAGGTCGATGAGGGGCTTCCAGGAGCCGCCCAGGAAGTCCTTCAGGCTCCCCTCGCTGACGCCGGTGAGGGTGTTCTTGTTGCCGTGGTCCGTGAAGAGGTTCATGGGCACGGCGCCCCGGCGGGCGGTGTAGGCGGCGATGATCTCGTCGATGATCCGGTCGCCGTCGGCTTCGCGGGTCTCATAATTGAAGGGGATGTACTCGGCGTTGGCCTTCTTGGCCACAACGTCCAGGCAGATCTGCTTGATTTTCAGCTCCTCGCAGACGGTCTCGATGCCGGGGAGGGTGCAGTTGAACTCGCTGAGCACCGCGTCGATGGCCCCGCAGGAGAGCACGGCCTCGGAGATGTAGTTGTTTCCGGCGTGGCCGTCGAAAATCTCCGTGTAGTGGGCCCCGCGGAGCTGGAGGTCCTGTCCCACGCAGGTACAGCCCACCAGCTTGAAGCCCTTGGCCCCGGCGGCTTTCGCCTTAGCCACCACGTCCTCGTCCAGGAGGCGGTCCTGGATGTAGGTGAACAGGGAGTGCTGGTGGCCGGTGATGAGGATGTTGATGTAGCCGGGGTCGATGACGTTCATGCCTACCGGGGCGGAGCGGATCACCGGGTCGCCCAGGACCACGTCGTTGAGCAGGTTCGTCAGCTGGAGGCCGTAGAGCCCCGTGGACACGCCCAGCCGCAGGCAGGAGAGGAGCATCTCCACCGGGTCAGAGCTGAGGTTCGTAGAGGTCTTGACGATGTTGTTGAAGACCTCCCCCTTCGCGCCGCCGGGCAGGATGCCCAGCTCCTTCCAGCGCTTCACGCGGGGGGCGTAGGCCAGCTTCTCCACCAGCTCCATGCCCTCGTACTCCGGGCGGTAGAGGTCGGAGAGGACCGCGTCGGCCACCTTCACGCACAGGTCGTACTTGTCCTCGCCGGTGACGCCCAGGAGGTCCGCCAGATGGTTCAGGGCCTTCTCGCTGCGGATCTTGTCCCTGTGCAGGCCGGTATTTTTCAGCTGACGGGCGGTGTTCTCCACCACATGGATGTAACAGCCGGACCCGGCGGCCACGGCCCGCAGGAAATTCCGGGCCACGATGGTGTCCGCGTTTGCCCCGCAGATGCCCCGGGGGGCGTCGGGGGTGATGCGGCAGGGTCCGTTGGCGCACAGGCGGCAGCAGACCCCCTGGAGGCCGAAGCCGCACTTGGTCTCCTGCTTCTCCACCCGGTGGTGGGCGGTCTCCAGAGGCAGGGAGCGGATGTAGCTCTCCATGGGCTTGTCCGCGCTGGGGCAGGTGTTGCGGCTGAGACAGCCGGTGCAGTTGCTCATAATATGTCCTCCCGTTTTGTGTCAGATTTTCCGAGATTGGGTGGTGTCTATCGCTTATTATTTATACCACAGATCCCGGCTCGCGTCAAGGTGGCAGACAGGCCCCTCATCTTGCCAGCTGGAGGTAGTTGCTCTCCACATACCACCGGCCGTCCTCTCCGGAGGGGAGCAGGACGGTGGCGAGGGAATCCCCGGATTGGAGCGTGTACTCCCCGTTTTCCCAGATATAGACATCGGAGTTGGAGTAGAGGGTCACGCTCCCGTCGGAGAAGCGCATCCCGCTGGTGAAGCTGTACGCCTGAAACAGCGTGTCTCCCCGCTGACGGTAGTAGGCGTCGTATTCCGGGAGGTAGACCCCCAGCTGGTTTTCCGTCAGGTTCGGGTTGTCCGCCAGGAGGGCCGCGGCTTCGTCAGGGCTGATGAGGTAATTCTCGCTGATGTAGTTGATGACATACTCCGTCGTGAGCTTCTGCCTGTCCAGCTCCAGGGTGATCCCCAGCGCTTCTTCCTCCTCCGGGGTCATGTTGGCCGCGTCGCCGTCGTGGTCGTAGAAAATCAGAGAGAGATACGGCGTCAGCTCCTTCTGCTCCTCCCGGGTAGTCCAGCGGCGGAGGGGGAAGCGCAGAAGGCCGTTGCGCTCGGGGGTGTTGAAGTAGTCCTCGAAGGAGCGCAGCTCCTTCTCCGTCAGCTCGGTATAGCTCCCGCCGCGCCAGTCGTTGGCGGCTTTGTCGAAGTCCTCCGTGTAGGTCCTGCCGCCGTCCCCCATCTCCTCCACGTCCCGGCGGAAGAGATAGAGCGCGCCGTTCTCGTCGTAGGTGTAGTACTCCGTATAGTAGGTGGGGCCGGAGTGGGTCTCGCAGGTGAGGATGCCGTTGTGGGCGTCGATGTCCACGATGGGGCCCAAAATCCAGAAGGAGAAGTCGTACTGCCCCGTCTCCGGGTTGTAGAGCCAGAAGTAGTAGGGCAGGTTATAGGCCGGTGTCGCCGCCTGGAGGCCGATGTCGCAGTAGCCGTCGAAGTTCACGTCCTTCAGGATGAGCCAGTCGTCCATATTGTACTGGGACAGCTGTACTTCCTCGATACTGTCCGCCCCGTCCACAAAGGCGCTCGCCTCCCGCGTGGAGAGGGACCGGATGCCCGTCCCGTCCCTGGAGACAGTCAGCGTGCGGACCGTGCAGTCGGAGGGCCCCTTATCGCCGTAGAGCCCCACCTCCATAGCGGGCGCGTCCGGCTGGTCCGTGAGGAGGAACCGGGTGCGGTAGAGGAACGCGTCGCCGTTTTCGTCCAGGCTCTCGCCCTCCACCAGCTCGCCGCAGACCTGCCAGAAGGTGAGGGGGCCCCAGTCCGGCACCTCGTAGCTGACGTGGGCCAGCAGGAGGGTGATGGTGCGCCCGCCGCTCACCGTGCGGACCACCAGAGCCTCGTCGTGGTCCAGCACGGGACCGGCGGTGAAGGTGCGCAGCGTCACCCATTCCTCGTGGTCATCCACGCCCAGGTGCTTGTCCAGGTAGGAGCGGGCCACGTCCTGCCAGTCCTGGGTCCAGGTCTCGTGTCCGCCGTGGAGGGATTCCAGGAAGGGCGTGTTGATCTCCGGCCAGCCGTTCAGGACGCCGCGCATCTCCATCCCCAGCAGGAGGTTGCAGTAGATATACTCCTCCATCGTAAGGCCCTCTTCCTGATAATCGGCAGTCCAAGTGGTCCCCTCCGGGGTGATCTGTCCATCCTTGTCCATGCTGAAAAACAGCACGGGGCTCCCGACGGAGGCGTTCTCGGTCACGTAGCCGCCCTCTTCATCCATGCCGCCCACGAAGAACACGTTCTCCATATCGTCGGGCTTCATGCGGTACGCCAGGTGCCAGGGGTAGAAGGTCTTGCCGTCAAACTCGTAGCTCCCGGCGCAGTAGAGTGAGCTGATATACTTGTCCGTAAACTGGAGGCTCTTGCTCAGGTACTCCTTCGCCTCCTGGATGCAGGTGCTCCCGGCGGTCTCCATCAGCTCCCAGGCCGCTTTCTCGGCGGCAGTGTAGAGGGGCGCGGTGAAGCTGGTGACCTTCCCGTCCACCAGGGTCAAGGTACCGCTGGGCAAACCGCTGCCCAGGATGCCGGATTCCGCCGCCACCTCCAGGGTGAGGGTATCCCCGTCCCGCTGTCCGCCGGTGACCTGGACGCCGGTATAGTTGGTGTCGCCGTGGACCAGGAAGTAAGTGCTATCCGGCTCCAGCTCCGCCCAGGTCTTGCCGCTTGCGGTCCAGGGGCTGACATAGCCGCTTCCGGCGAAGTCCGCCCGGGTGAGGCCGGTGTGGTCCGCGAGGAATTGGTCGATGTCCGCCACGGAAAACGCCTGGATATCCGTATCAATGATACCGTCATAGCTTGCCTCCAGGGCGGCGCGCTCGGCCTCCGTGGCGCTGCGGCTGATGCCCGCGCCGTTGTAGAAGAGGGTTTCCGGAAAGAGATAGCGCACGTCGGTGTACATGCTGGTGACGAAGCCGTTCCACTCAAGGGAGTTCAGCTTCTCCTGCCACTCCGCCAGCTCCTCCTCCGTCAGGTCCTCCGGCCCGTTCGACTGACTGATGCCGAAGGTGCAGGCCGCGGCTAGGGTCAGCACCAGCGTCAGCGCCAGGGCCAGGACGCCCCGCTTGCGCCCCTGCTGGCCCAGAATGTTGCGAAAGCGCTCCCGCATTACGTGTTTCCCGCCGTAGAAGTGGGTGGTCAGGGCCCCGCCGCCCCTGCGCCGGACGGAGGCAAGGAGGGTCTCGCTGTAGGCCCGGCGGTCCTCCGCGTCCGCGCCGGAGACCACCGCGCCGTCGCAGGTCAGCTCCATGTCCGCAGATGCCTCCCGCGCAAGGAGGTAGACCAGCGGATTGAACCAGTGGACCGCGTTGGCGCAGAGCACCACCAGCTTATACCAGAGGTCCCGGCGGCGGTAGTGGGTCAGCTCGTGGCGGAGGATGAAGCCCAGCTCCCGGCTGTCCCAGTCCCCGGCGGGCAGGAGCAGGCAGGGGCGGAGCAGTCCGATCATCATGGGGGAGTTGACCCGCTCGCAGACGCGGAGGGGCGGGGCCTTTTTCAGCCCCATGCTCTGTTGGACTCCGGCGAAGAGCCGGGCCGTCTCTTCACTGGGCCTCCGGCTCCAGCGCCGGGCCCGGCGGGCGAAGAGGAAGGTCCCCAGCAGGTGGTATGCGCCGAAAAGAGCGATCCCCGTCAGCCAGAGAACTGTCAGCGCCCGGTCCAGGGACACGGTCCGCACCGCCTCCCGGGGGGCGGGACGCTCCGCCGGGGACGCCGGGACGCCGGGACGGGGCGCGGCTGTTCCCGCCGGGCGCTGGAGGCGGACGCCCTCCTCCCGGCTGAGGGAGACCTCCGCCTGGGGCACCTCGATGACCACCGGCGGCGGGGCGATCTCTGTCCTGGGGAGCAGGCGCTCCCACTGCACCGGCGCGGCCAGAAGGAGCACCGCCAAGACCAGCCACGCGCCATAGCGCCACTTGGGGCTGTACCGCCGGTCCAGCAGGGGCTTGAGCGCTGTCATGAGCAGGACCGCCGCCCCTACGACGGCGCTCCATTTTAATGTGTCCAGCAGGATCTCCATCTATTTTCCCTCCAGTTCGTCCAGGTATTTCCGCAGCTGCTCCAGGTCGCTGTCGCCGATGGCCTGCCCGTCGTAGAGGGCCGCCACCATGCCGGTGAAGCTGCTGCCGTAGAGCCGGTCGATGAGGCCCCGGCCCTCGCTGGCCTTGTAGTCCCGCGCGGAGATGCGGGGCGTGTACCAGTTGCCCCGGCCCCGCTTCTCACAGGCGAGAAATCCCTTGTCCACCAGGCGGTTCAGGGCGGTGATCACCGCCGGCAGGGCCCAGGGGCGGCTCTCCCGCAGCTGCTCCTGTACCCAGCCGGACTGTACCGGCCCCTCCGCGCGCCAAATGGCAAGCATGATCTCTAACTCTCCGTCTCCCAGCCGTTTCATCTGATCTCCTCCTCATATCTATGTTATACGAGTGTATAACTTAACTTTATTATACAGACGTATATTGAAAATGCAAGTTACAATTTGGTTACAGGCCGAGGGGAGGAACGCCGGGCCGCCGCGCCCTGCAAAATACGAATTGGGTCTCCATGCGGTATATCCGGCGTGGCTTGACAAGGTCGTCAAGCTGTGGTATAGTTTCCTAAAATCAAATTAAGAATAACTTGATTTCGTAAAACTTAGCTTTATAAGGAGGCGGCAGATCATGCAGACACTGTCCGAAAACGAGCTGGCGGTAATGACCGCGCTGTGGAGCGGGGACGGCCCCCTGTCCCGTCCGGAGATCCTTCGCCGGATCACCAAGACCAACTGGAACCCCAACTCCATCCATCTGGTACTCAACAACCTCATCAAAAAGGGGTTTGTCCAGGCAGGGGACCTGGCCCGGTGCGGGCAGAGCTACGGCAGGACCTACCGGGCCGTGCGGACCCGGGGCGAATACGCCGCCGCATTGGCGCTGGAGGCGTCGGAGGGCCCGGAGGAGGCGCGGGTCCTGGACGTGATGAACGCCATCGTCCGGCGGGAGGGCGTTGGAGAGGAGACCTTGCGGCAGTTAGAGGCGCTGGTGGCCCGGCGGCGGGCTGAGCTGGGCCTGGAGGACGCCGGAGAGGAGGCATAGCCCATGGCCGTGTCGCCCTATTCTGCCGTGACGGCCCTGATCTGGGCCGCACTGGGGGTCCTGCTGGGCCGCGCCGCCCTGCGGAGGGAGCCGGAGACCGCCGCTCTGATATTTTTGCTGGCGGCGGTGCGCCTGCTGGCGCCGCTGGAGACCGTGGGGAGCGCCGTCCTCCGCTCTGAAGTGGTCTACCCCATCCTGCGGGACTTGGTACGGCGGGGCGGCGTGGGGAGGGCTCTGCTCCTGCTGTGGGCTGCGGGAGCGTCGGTGCGCCTCGCGGGATTGGCCCGCCAGCTGGCGGAACAGCGCGGGTTCCGGCGCGCCGGGGCGCTCCAGGAGGACGATTCCCGGTTGGCTGAACTCCTGCGGGAGACGGCGGCGGAGCTGGGGTATCACGGCCCGGTCAGACTGGCGGTGGCCGGGCGGGCCTCCGCTGCCTACCAGACGGGATTTTTCCGGCCATACATCCTCCTTCCGGCGGAGAGCGGCGGTTTCTCGGATAGGGACCTGCACAATATGCTCCGCCACGAGCTGTGCCACTTCCTCAGCGGCGACCTGTGGATCAAAACGGGCCTCCGGGCGGCGGGGTGCGTCCTGTGGTGGTATCCGGTGATGCCGGGGCTGTGCCGGGACGTGGAACAGCTCCTGGAGCTGCGCTGTGACCGGCGGGCCTGCCGGAGCTTGGACGAGGCGGGGCGGCTGCGCTATCTGGACACCCTTCTCCGTCTGCTTCGGCGGGAGCGCAGGGAGGGCGGCGGGGTCTCCATGGGATACCAGGGGGGCGGGGATCTGGTCCAGCGGTTCCAGGCGCTCCTGAACAGGCCGGAGAAGGGCGGAAGGGTCCGCCGGTTAGCGCTCTGGGGGATGTGCGCGGCGCTGTTCGCGGCGTCCTACGGCGTCACATTTCAGCCCTGGACGGCCTCCCCCGCTCTGGACCGGGAAGCGGAGCGCTTCGCGGCCTTCGACTTGGCGCAGGGGGCCTACGCCGTCGTCCGGGATGCGGAGGGCTGTGATCTCTACCGGGACGCCGGGGAGTACTACTGCCACCTGTCCCACCTGACCGCCCTCACGCCTCCCTTCGAGCGTCCGGAGGCGGCTGTCCCGGAGGACACGCCTCTGGGTTGGGCTCTGGACCGGATGGCGGAGCGGGAACGGGCGCTCTGCGCCATCTCCCCGGCGGAGGAGACTATGTGGAGGGTGCGCAAGTACCACGGCGCGATGCAAAAGCGCCTCTGGTCCAACACCCGGGGGCAGTGGCGGACGGACTGGATCACCTGCTCCAGCACCGGGGCGGTCTCCCGGGTGGTTTTCTGAAAAAGGAGGCTTCTCATGAGAACGAATATTTTTCTGCGCTCCACCCTGCGTCAGCCGGTGAAGGCGGCGTTTCTGGTGATCGTTATGGCGCTGGTGACCTTCGCCTTCGCGGCCCGGGGAGCGGAATATCTGCTTATCCGTCAGGAGGCGGCGCGGCTGGGGACCTACTACCGGGCGGTGGGGACCATCGAGCAGACCCGGGGCGACCACTGGGCGGACACCGGCGAGGCGGCGGCGTACCTCCAGAGCCGGGAGGAAGTTGCAACGGTGAACCGGGTTGAGTATACATCTGGTATTATTCAGAACAGTTTCTCCAATGGAGACATCGATCCGGAGACAAGAACGTTCCGCATCGCCTTTTGCGGGACGCTGCAAAGCGTGGACTACGGCAGCTTCAGCTTCGTGGTGGACGAGCCCCTGCTGGGGTACGAGGATTACCTCACTCCGGGGCAGGTGGTCACGCTGAACATGGGCGTGAACAGCTCCTTTGACCCGGAACAGGCGGAGGCGCTGGTGACAGGTGAACGGTACCTCGCCTTCGGCATGTACGCTCCCGGCAGTCCCGGGTGTGCTCTAACTGCCGACCCGGACACGGGGCGGCTGGGGGAGGTGAGCTTCCGGCTGCTGTCCTTCTCCGAGGACGCCTACTTTTACCCCATGCCCGCGGGCGTGCCGGACTGGTCCGACCCGGCCCTGGCAGAGTGGAAGGAGTGGTTTGATTTCCAGTGGGAGGAACAGAGGGCCCTCCACGTCGCGGCGGTGGAGGACGTAAGCACCCTGCCTCTGACGGCGGACAAGGACAAAGGGCTTTATCTCACCGCCGGCCGCTGGCCGGACGGGGCGGACACTGCCGCCGGGAACCGGGTGTGCGCAGTAAACGGGCAGTTCGCCTCTTTGCGGGGGCTGAAGGTGGGGGATGCGCTGACCCTGGAGTTGCGGGACATCCCGTCCCTGCTGGGGTACTGCAATTCCTTCTCTGAACTGAACAACTATGAGGTCCGTGCCCAGGCCCGGCGGCAGACGGAGACTTTCGAGATCGTGGGTATCTACGACAGCCTCAGCACCTTCCACGGCACTGCGGACCGGAACTTCGTCTACGTCCCTGCCACCGCCGTCCCGGCGGACTTTGCCATGAGCCGCCGTGACCTGGAGCGGGACGTCAACGACCAGGGGCTGGAGTACGGGGATTACTACGACTACCTGCTCCAGGAGCTGGGCGGGACGGGTATCCTGCCCCATCCGGGAACAGTGTCCTTCGTGCTGGCGGAGCCGGGAGCGGAGACCGCATTTCTGGAGGAGACCCGGGTGGAACTGGAGAAATTGGGCTTCCGGGCGGAGATGGAGGAGAACAACTGGGAGAACTTCCAGGCTGCGGCGGGTCCCATGGAGCGGTCCGCGCTGGTGAGCGCGGCGCTCTTTACCGCCGTGCTGGCCGTCGGGCTGGCGCTGACGGCGTTCCTGTACTTCCGCCCCCGGCGGCGGGACATGGGCAGTGCCCGGGCGCTGGGGCTCCCGGCGGGGCGGTGCGCACGGCAGGCGGCGGCACCTCTGCTGCTGATTGGCGCGCTGGGGACCGGACTGGGGGCGGTCCTGGGCTGGCGTCAGCTGGAGCGCACCGCCGGGGAGACCTTGCGGGTGCTCACCGGCCTCAGCGGCGGGGCGGCGGAAGGGCTCCCGGTGTGGAATCTGGCGGCGATTTGGGGAGCGGCGTTTGCCCTGCTGGCGGTTATTGCGGCTGGCGCAGCGTGGTTTTTGGCCACCCGGCCTGTGTTGAGGCTGATCCAAGGTGCAGCTCAGCCTCCTGCAAAAAACAGAACAGCATCTGCCGCCGCAGGGCGCGACGACCCCGGCGCGCCGTCCGCCGAAAAAATGACGGCTTTCGATGGAACGGCACACCGAGCCGCCGTACCTCACACAAGAAAACGCTGTTCCCTGGGCGCTGCGATGACAGTGCGGTTCGTCTGGCGGCACATAGTGCGCTCCAGGCTGAAAACCGCCCTGACCATTGCCCTGGCGGCTGGATTTACCATCGGATTGGGTGCCATCCGTCTGTCTATCGCTGACAACGGCGAGAAGATCGACCGCCTATATGAGAACACGCCCGTGGAGGCGGAACTGCTCCAGGCGGACACCAGCGTCACGTTCCCCGGCGGCGGGTTCCTCCGGGGGAGCACCGTGGACGCCCTGCTGGAGAGCGGCTACGTCACGGATGCCTACCTGGAGGGCGCGGCCTCCGGCGCGGCGGTGCGGTATACGGAGGACATGGAGAAATCAGGCGGCATCTCTGCCGGAGGAGATGATGTGTCCGACTGTACGATCCGGGCCTTTGCCGATGAGGGGACCTTCCTCTCTGCGGCGGGAAGCGGCGAGGGTGCGGCCATCACCTACCTGGACGGCTGGGACGCCTCCCTCTTTGCCCAAGACTGGTACGGGAGCTTCCCGGTGGTCCTGCCGAAAGCGCTCTATGACCAGTTGGAGGCGGGGGAGCTGGGCAAAATCGGCCTCTCCTGCCGGGGCTTCCGGGTGTGTGAGGCGGCGGGGTATTACGAGGGCAGCGTGGACGGCGCGGACGCTTACCCCATCCTGGCCCCGCTCTCCGCGTACCGCCAGCTCAGCGACAGCCGGGCTCCGACCTACTGTAAAGCCCATGTGACCCTGGACCCGGCCCTGAACCGGGAGCTGGAGCGGTTTACGGAGATCGTCAACGATGCCGCCGCCAGTCAGGGGACCCTGCTCACGGCCCTGCGGGCGGTCATCTGGGACGGGGAGCTCCGGCAGGCGGTGGAGCCCCTGGAGCGGGCCCTCTCCCTGATGGAACTGCTCTACCCGGTGGTGCTGGTGCTCAGCCTCCTGACAGCGGCGGGAACGGCGGTGCTGTTCGTCATGATGAGTGCCAAGGACGCAGCCATCCTGCGAATTCAGGGTACCAGCAAACTCCATACAACGGTGATCTTCGTCCTCCAGCAGGGCATCACGGTGCTGGCGGGACTGGCCGCAGGGCTGACGGGCAGTCTCCTCTGGACCGGCGTCCGGCCGGAACTTGCGGGGGCGTCCCTGGTCCGTGCGGCGCTGTATTTGGCCGCCGCCGTGGCCGGGACAATCCTCAGCGCCGCGTCCGTGACGGGCAAAAACCCGCTGGAGATGCTGCAAGTGAAGGAATAGGAGGCGGCGATGGGAACAAATGTCTTTCTCCGCTCCACCCTCCGTCAGCCGGGGAAGGTGCTGTGTCTGGTGCTGGTGGCGGCGCTGACCGTTTTTGCTTTTGTCTCCAGGGCGTCGGAGTACCTGCTTATCAAACAGGAGACGGACCGGTTAGCCGAATACTACGCCGCCATCGGAACCCTGGAGTCCGCCACCGGCGACCCCTGGGCGGATACCCGGGCGGCAGCGGCTTACCTGGAGGCGAGTCCTTACGTAAAGACCGTGAACAGCTACGACTGCACCATCGGCATCATCCAGGACGACATCTGCAACGCCGACCTGGACAACCGGACCAACACCAGCGCCGGGATGTGCTTCACCGGGACGCTGCTGGACTGGGACGAGCGGACCTTCTATTTTCGGGCGGAGGAGGTCTTCAGCGGCTACCCGGAGCATGTGGGGCCGGGGCGGCTGATGGCCGTGACCTGGTCCGGAAACCGGACCAATGCGGAGGCCACTGACGCCGCCTTCGCCGCCCTGGAGAAGGGCGGGCGCTACCTGGTCCGGGCGCTCTACTACCCTTTCCGGGGCGGCAGGGTGACCTATGATGAGGCGGGGGGCGTCGGCAAGACCTTCGTCAGTCTGATCGGGCTGGCCGAGGACCGCTTCTTCTACCCTGTTCCGGAGGATGGGGAGATCGAATGGACCCGCGCCGCGCTGTCCGGCTGGCGGGATCGGGTCCGGGAGGACCGGGACATCCAGCACGGACTGAACGTCATCGCCGTCCGGGACATGAGCGCCCTGCCCATGCTGAGGGACACCGCCCAGGGCCTCTACCTCGCCGCCGGGAGGTGGCTCACGGCGGAGGACCACCGGCGGGGCACCCACCTATGTGTGGTGAACGACGAGTTCGCCGCCCTCCGGGGGCTGGAGGTGGGGGACACGCTGACGCTGGAGCTGCGGGACCTGCCCTCTACCTTCGGCTATTTCGACAACTGCACCAGCCTGCCCTACAATACGATGATGGAGCGGGCAAAAAAGGCCGCTGTAACCTATGAGATTGCGGGCATCTACGGCCATCTGGCGGACTATTCCTCCACCTTCGTCCGAAACGACGTCTATGTCCCTGCCTCCACGGTGCCGGAGGGCTTCGCCATGAGCCGCCGGGACCCGGTGCGGGACGCCGGAGCGGGGCCGTCGGATTACACAGACCTCTTTGACTGGCGGCGCGCGTATCAGAGCGGCGGCGGTTTCGATTCCCTTCCCCGCCCGGGCACCGTCAGCTTCGTCCTCACCGGGCCGGAGGCAAAAGCGCCCTTCCTGGCGGAGAGCCGGGAGGCGCTGGCGAAGCTGGGCTTCCAGGTCTCCCTGCTGGAGAACAACTGGGAGCGCTTTGAGGCGGCGGCGGGACCCCTGCGGCGGTCGGCACTGCTGGGAGCGCTGCTCTTTGCGGCCATCCTGGCGGCGGCGCTGGGCATCATCGTTCTGGCGTACTACCGGATGCGGCGGAAGGAGCTGCCGATTGTCCGCTCCCTGGGCGTCCCGGCGGCGGTGTGCGCAAGACAGGTTTCAGCGCCACTCCTGGGCCTGGGGCTGGCGGGCATCCTGACCGGCGGCACTCTGGGGTGGCGGTACACCCTCCAGCGGGGCGCGGAGAAGCTGGAGGGCCTCCAGGCTTTCGGCGGCGCGGCGGATGCTGTCCTTGGTCTGGAGACCCTGGCGGTATTGTTGGGCGGGGTCTTTGCCCTGCTGGCGGCGCTGACAGTGGGAGGCGCGGTGCTCCTCTTCCGGAGGCCGGTGCTGGTCCTGCTTCAGGGAGGAACGGCGGGAAGAAAGCATTACACTGCACCAACTCGTTATGTAGGGAGCAACGATCCGGCGCGCCGTTCTACCGAATACCGGCCCTCCAATGTGAGACGGCGCACCGGGGCCGCCGCACCCTACGCGAGAAAACGCCGTTCCCCGGGCGTGGCCGTGACTTTGCGCTTCGCCTGGCGGCAAGTCGTACGTTCCAAACTGAAAACCGCCCTGACCATCGCCCTGGCGGCGGGGTTCACGGCGGGACTGGCGGCTATGGAACTGTCCGTCCAGAACGGACGTGAGCGTATCGACTGGCTCTACGAGCACACCTCCGTGGAGGCGGAGCTGAACGCCGGACAGGTGAGCATCCGGGGCGGAACGGTGGAAGCCCTGCTGGACACTGGCACCGTGGCGGAGGCGTACCTGGAGGGCTCTGCGGAGGCGGCGCTGATCCGCTACACACCGGGGATGGAGGCCGAGGAGCATGTCTCGATCCTTGGGGGAAAAAAGATGCCCGACCAGGCGGCGGTGGGGGACGATGTGCTGGGCGTTGGCCTGCGGGCCGTCGGGGACGAGGGGATCTTCCTCACCCCCGCCGGGAGCGGGAGCCGGGTGACCATCACCTACTTTGACGGCTGGGACGGTTCCCTCTTCGCGGAGGACTTCGGCGGCGATTTTCCGGTTATCCTGCCCCGGGAGCTCTACGATGAGTACGGCGGGACCATCGCCCTCTCCTGGAAGGGCCTGCACATCTGCGAGGCGGCAGGAATCTACGACGGCACGGTGGATGGCGGCGGGAGCCCCGTCCTGGTGCCCCTGAGCGCCTACCAGCGCCTGGGAGGGGACCGGGTGTCCTACAGTAAGGTCCACCTGTGGCTGGACCCGGCCCTGAACCGGGATCTGGAGCCCTTCCTCCGCGGGGCGGAGGCGGCGGAAGCGGTGCAGAGCGGCCTGCGGACAGTCATCTGGGACGAGGAGCTTCGCGTGGCGGTCGCGCCCCTGGAGCAGAGTGTCGAACTGACAGCGGTTCTCTACCCGGCGGCGCTGGTCCTGGCACTGCTGACAGCGGCGGGGACGGCGGTGCTGTTTACCCTCCTGAGCGCCAAAGACGCCGCCATCCTGCGGGTCCAGGGGACCGGCAAAGTGCAGACGGCGGCGGTCCTTTTGTTACAGCAGCTGCTTCCCTGCTTGACAGGGCTCACGCTGGCAGCGGCGGGGAGCCTCCTTGCGGGAGGCGCTGTCTCCGGCGCGGTGTTTTACCTGACGGCGGGCATTGCGGGGGCGGCTGTCAGCGCCATGCTCCTTGTGAGGAAAAATCCCATGGAACTGCTGCAAATGAGAGAATAGGGGCTGTCCCGGCTTGAAAAAGGCCCCGGGATACGGTATACTACAGGAAAAACCGTGGGAGGGGAAGCTCTGATGAAAGAGAGACTCATTGCCTTTTTTAAGCGGGAAACGGTGCTGTGCGCCGCGTTTCTCCTGGCAGCCGGTTCCATGTTCCTTGTCCGCCCGGACGCGGGATACCTATCCTACATCGACGTTCGGACCCTCGCGATCCTCTTCTGCCTCATGGCGGTCATGGCGGGGCTGCAAAAGACCCGCGTGTTCCAGTGGACCGCCCAGGCGCTCCTGGGCCGGGTGAGGAGCGCCCGGCAGCTGGCGCTGATCCTGGTCCTGCTGTGCTTTTTCTCCAGTATGCTGATCACCAACGACGTGGCGCTCATCACCTTCGTGCCGTTTACCTTTACGGTCCTGGGCCTCGCCGGGGAGGCGGTCAAGGAGCGGCTGATCATCCCCGTGGTGGTCCTGCAAACCATCGCCGCCAATCTGGGCAGTATGCTCACGCCCATCGGGAACCCGCAGAACCTCTACCTGTATGGGAAAGCGGGGCTCTCCCTGGGGGCTTTCGTCCGGCTGATGCTCCCGTATGCGGCGGCGTCGCTCCTGCTGACCGTCCTGTGGAGCCTGGTCCAGTCCAGGACCTGCCGGGCTCCGATTGCGGTGTCCTTTGCGGAGAAGGCGGACCTCTCCGGCAGGACGGGGCAGCTTGCGGCCTATCTGGTCCTGTTTGCCCTCGCCCTGCTCACGGTGGCGCGGGTGGTCCCCTACGGCGTGACGCTTGCCGTCACAGCGGCCGCTCTGCTGGTGATCGACCGGAGTATCTTCGCCCGCGTGGACTACAGCCTGCTTCTGACGTTTGTGGGATTCTTCATCTTTACGGGGAACATGGGGAGACTCCCGGCGGTCTCAGAGCTTTTGCAGGCGGTGGTCTCCGGCAACGAGCTGATCGCGGGCGTGGCCGTGAGCCAGGTCATCAGCAATGTCCCGGCGGCGCTCCTGCTGTCCGGCTTCACGGACGACTTCGCGGCGCTGCTCACCGGCGTGAACCTCGGCGGTCTGGGCACCCTCATCGCCTCCATGGCAAGCCTCATCTCCTATAAGCTCATCGCGCGGGAGGAGGGCGGAATCAAGGGCGCTTATTTCCGCTGTTTCACGGCGGCGAACATCTGCTTTTTAGCCGTTCTCCTGGTTTTTGCCCTGATCTGCGGTTAAAAACGCAGGGAGAGGCAGCTCAGGCCCCCGTCGATCTTCCGGAACTCCGAGGTGTCCACCTCGATGACGGGGTATCCGGCCTTCTCGATGGCCGCCTTCGCTGCGGGATAGCCCGCCGGGACCAGGACCGTGCCGTTGACCCAGATGCAGTTGGCGGAATAGCTCTCGCCGGGGGAGATCTCGATCTTGTTGAACCGGGCGAACTCCTCCTTATCGCAGAACTCTCCGGCCACCAGCAGATTGTTGTCCTCCAGATAGGCCAGGCCCGTCTTCAGGTGCAATACCTTCTCCAGGGGGACGACGCTGCCGGTATGGCCGTGCTTCTCCAGGGCCGCGAGGAACTGACGGCACCCCTCCTCGTTGGTCCGGGCGGAAAGGCCGATATAGAAGTGGTTGCCCACCATCATCACGTCGCCGCCCTCCATGGTGCCGGGGGCGGTGATGTACTCGATGCGGCTGTCCGGGTAGAAGCGCTTGACGGCGTCTACGATATAGGCGGACTCCTTCTGCCTGCTGGGCGCGCCGGGATTGGAGATGATGGCGCAGTTGGGCGTCAGCACCGCCGTGTCCTCCACAAAGCAGGAGTCCGGGAACTCCGGCAGGGCGTCCAGGACCGTGACCTCCACGCCGCAGCGCCTGAGGGCCTCGATATAGGCGTCGTGCTGGCGCAGGGCTTTTTCGTAGTCCGGCCTGCCCAGCTCGGGGGCGGAGGTGATCCCCTCGCATACTGCGGGACAGGGGCGTCTGACAAGAACATGGTGAAACATCGGAACAACTCCTTTATTGATATCGTTTTGGGGTGGGACAGACTTCTATACTATACCATTTTTCGGGGAAATGTAAAGGGGAGCGGTCTCAAAAATGGCGGCGCACACTCCAAAATCCTCCTTGCAATTTCCGGTCCATCCATGTAAGATGGTGGAGAGAAGTCAAATGACGGCAAAGGAGAAGCGGGATGAAGAACTTTTTTACGAAGCTGTTCCGCCGGCAGAGGGAGGCCCACCCCTATTGCAGCGCGGTGGTAGCGGCCGGAGGGAGCTCCCGGCGCATGGGCGGGGAGAACAAGCTGACGGCCTTTCTGGACGGCGTGCCCGTCCTGGCCCGGACGCTCCTGGCGCTGGACGGGGCGTCCCTGGTGGACGAGATCGTGGTGGCGGTGCGGGAGGAGGACCTGGTGGCCACGGCGGACCTGTGCAAGATCTACGCCGTGACGAAGCCGGTAAAGATCGTCCGGGGCGGGGCGACGCGGCTGGAGTCGGTCCGTGCGGCGCTCCTGGAGTGCCGGGAGAGCGCGGCGTTCCTGGCTGTCCACGACGGGGCCCGGCCCCTGGCGGAGCCCGAGCTCATTGACCGCGTCGTGGCCCTGGCCCACCGCACCAACGCCGCCGCCCCGGCGGTGCCGGTGAAGGACACGGTGAAGCTGGTCCGGGAGGACGGCGTGGTGGAGCGCACCCTGGAGCGCGCCGCCCTCCGGGCGGTGCAGACGCCCCAGGTCTTCGACGCCCAGCTCCTGCGGGCGGCATTGCAGGCGGCTGCGGCGTCCGGGGAGGAGGCCACCGACGACTGCTCCGCCGTGGAGCGCCTGGGCAAGGAGGTCTTTCTGACGGAGGGCTCCTATGAGAACATCAAGATCACCACGCCGGAGGACCTGATCCTGGCGGAGGCGATCTTACAGAGAAGGGAGGGGGCGCTGTGATGATCCCGCGGATCGGACAGGGCTACGACGTCCACCGCCTCACGGAGGGCCGCGCCCTGGTGCTGGGAGGCGTGACGGTGCCTTATGAGAGGGGCCTTCTGGGCCACTCGGACGCGGACGTGGTGCTCCACGCCCTCATGGACGCCCTGCTGGGGGCGGCGGCGCTGGGGGACATCGGGCGTCTCTTCCCGGACAGCGACGGGCGCTACCGCGGGGCGGACAGCCGCGCCCTTCTCCGGGAGGTGGCCCGGAGGCTTGGGGAGGAGGGGTTCACCGTAGGCAACGTGGACGTGACCCTGGTGGCCCAGCGGCCCAAGGTAGCGCCCTACGTGCCGGAGATGCGGCGCAACATCGCCTCGGACCTGGGGGTGGACCTGGACGCCGTGAGCGTGAAGGCCACCACCGAGGAGGGCCTGGGGTTCACCGGCGCGGGGGAGGGCATGGCGGCGCAGGCTGCGGCGCTTATTTGGAAGGAATGATGGACCGCCCTGCGAGGGCTGCCGGAGGTCCTCAAGGGACGGCAGTCACCATTTTCCCGGACCGCCATAGAATGGACCAGGGAGGCGGTCACATGCCGTATTATCTTCTGCTGTGCCGGTCCATCACCTACGCCCAGCGTATGAGCCGCGCCCTGGAGCGCTCCGGGATCACGTCCCGGTTTTTCCGGCCCCCCATGGGGCTCTCGGACCGGGGGTGCAGCTACGCGGTGCGGGTAGGGGAGCGGGACCTCCCGGCGGCCCTGGAGCGGCTGCGGGCGGAGGGACTGATGCCCATGCGGGTGTTCTACACCGATGGCGGCGGCGCATTCAGCGAAGTTCGATAAAAGAGAGGGGGGGACCGGGGAAAACGGCCCCCCTTTTTTGCCGCACCCGGACAGCGCGCGAAGGCGAAACGGAGTTTCGCCGCAAAAAGTTTTTCTTTTTTGCTTCTTTTTTCTTTGTACACAAAGAAAAAAGAAGGTAAACCTGGAAAAGGAGGTCAGCACATGATCTATTTCGACAGCGCGGCCACCACTCTGCAAAAGCCCGCGGCGGTCCCGGCGGCGGTGGCGAGGGCGGTGGCGTCCATGACGACGCCGGGGCGCGGGGACCACCCGGCGGCGCGGGCGGCGGCGGAGCTGATGCTGTCGCTTCGGACAGAGGCGGCGGAGTTTTTCGGCGTGCCGGAGCCGGACAGCGTCATCCTCACCGCCAACGCCACCCACGGCCTGAACATCGCCATCAAGAGCCTGGTGCGGCCGGGGGACACGGTGGTCATCTCCGGCTACGAGCACAACGCGGTCACGCGGCCCATCCACGCCGTCGGGGACGTGCAGGTGCGGGTGGTGAACGCCCGGCTCTTCGACCCGGCCCAGATGGCGGAGGGCTTCGAGAAGGCGGTGGACGAGAAGGTGCGGGCGGTGGTCTGCACCCACGTCTCCAACGTCTTCGGGTATGCCCTGCCCATGGACGCCGTCGCCGCCGTGTGCCGCAGGAGGGGGGTGCCCCTCATCGTGGACGCCTCCCAGTCGGCGGGCATATTGCCGGTGGACCTGGGGCGGTGGGGCGCGGCCTACATCGCCATGCCGGGGCACAAGGGCCTCTACGGCCCCCAGGGGACGGGGCTCCTGCTCTGCGGCCCGGGACAGCGGCCGGAGGCGCTCCTGGAGGGCGGCACCGGGAGCCTCTCCCGGCAGCAGGATATGCCGGATTTCCTGCCGGACCGGCTGGAGGCAGGCACCCAGAACGTCCACGGCGCGGCGGGGCTCTTAGCGGGCCTGCGGTTCGTGAGAAGCCTGGGGCTGGAGCGCATCGCGGCGCAGGAGGCGGCGGTGATGGGCCGTCTGGCAGAGGGCCTGGAGCGGAAGGGGGGCTATCAGGTCTTCGCAGCGCCCGGAGGGAGCCCGGTCCTCTCGGCAGTGCCCCGGGACACGCCGCCGGAGGCCCTGGCGGACCGTCTCGCGGAGCGGGGCGTGGCCGTGCGTGCGGGGCTCCACTGCGCGCCCCTGGCCCATCTCACCGCCGGGACCAGCGAGACGGGGACGGTGCGCTTTTCCGCGTCGGCGTTCAACACCGTGGAGGAGGCGGAGGAGGTGCTGGGCCTGCTGTAGGGCCCCGGGGGCCTTTCCGGCCCCCGCCCTCCTATAAATTTTTTGTGAATATCCCACCAAAATCGTCCGGTATTTCCGGGAGAAATGGGACAAACAGGGGAAAAGCGGCCTGAAAAGGTAGGGGACAGGGCGGGAGCGGGAAATTTCGCAAAAAATCCTGCGGAGATTTTATTGCATTTTTCCCCCGCTTCGATTAAAATAGAAGTACTTATGGGATTCTTTATCAATGGAGGGACGCCATGGAAGTCTTTACAAACGCGGCGCAGGAGGTCTGGGCGCGGCTGAGCAGCTTCGCGCTCTCGCTCCAGTTCTGGGATATCCTGGACATCCTGGTCATCGCCTACCTGATCTACCGTCTGCTGCTGCTGGTGCGCAAGACCAACACCTCCCGCCTGCTCAAGGGGGTGCTGATGATCCTGCTGGCCATGTGGCTCTCCGACGGGCGGCTCAACGCGCTGCACTATCTCCTGGGGAACATCGTCAGCCTCGGCCTCGTGGCCCTGGTGGTCCTCTTCCAGCCGGAGATCCGCCGGGTGCTGGAGCAGGTGGGCAGCAGCAAGATCCCCCTGCTCAACCTCTTCTCCAAGCCCCAGGTGGACCGGCAGGTGGTGGAGGGGGCCATCCACCAGACGGTGGAGGCCTGCGCGGACATGAGCAAGTCCCGCACCGGGGCCCTCATCGTCTTCGAGCGCCACAACCAGACCGACGAGATCCTCCGCAGCGGCACCAAGCTGGACGCGGAGGTCTCCAGCGAGCTTTTGAAGAACATCTTCTTCGTCAAGGCCCCCATGCACGACGGGGCGGTCCTGGTCCGGGACGGGCGCATCCTGGGGGCGGGCTGTATGCTCCCCCTGAGCCGGAACGTCAACCTCAGCCGGGACCTGGGGATGCGCCACCGGGCCGGCATCGGCATGAGCGAGAACTCTGACGCGGTGGTGGTCCTGGTCAGCGAGGAGACCGGGTCCATCTCCGTGGCCGTGGGGGGGATGCTCAAGCGCCACCTCATGACCGAGACCCTGGAACAGCTGCTGCGCAACGAGCTGCTCCCCGCCCAGGAGGAGGAGGGGGAGAAGGACAAAAAGCGCGTGAAGGTCAAGCTCCCCAAGTCCGGGAAGAAGAAGGACGGTGAAAAAGGGAATGAATGAGAAACTGCACAAGATTTTGTACATCGCGCTCTCCCTGCTTTTGGCCGTGGCCTTTTGGCTCTTCGTGGACAACGAGCAGGAGAACACCATCGAACGGCCCTTCAACGGCATCCCCGTGGAGTTCATCGGCGCGGAGGACGCCCTGCCCAGCCGGAACCTGATGCTCTCCGGCGGCATGGACGCCACATTGGACGTGGTGGTCCGGGGCCCCCGGGCCATCGTCAGCGGCATGAAGCGGGAGGACCTGCGGGCCCAGGTGAACGTCAGCAATATCAACTCCGTGGGCACCTACCCCCTCAGCTATACCATCCTCACGCCGGACAATATCCGCCCCGGGGAGATCACCACGGAGTGCTCCCGCTCGGCGGTGACGGTCCAGGTCTCCACCCTCTACTCCCGCACCCTGCCGGTGAGCGTCAACGTCACCGGCGACGTGGTGGACGGGTGCATCTACATGGGGGAGCGGATGCTGGCAGAGCCCTCCACCCTGACCATCAGCGGCCGGGCGGAGGACGTCGACCAGGTGGAGACGGTGCGGGTGACGGTGGACCTCACGGGTGCCAACTCCACCATCCAGCGGGAGTTCGACTACCAGCTCCTGGACGCGGAGGGCAATGAGGTGGAGACCAGTGGCCTGCGCCTCTCGGAGCGCCGGGTGCAGGTGACCGCGCCGGTGTTCATCACCAAGGAGCTGCCCCTCACCGTGAAGATCAAAGAGGCCCCCGGGTCCCTGGAGAAGGACGCCCGGTGCGAGCTGGCCGACCAGACCATCACCGTGGCCGGTGAGGCGGCCAACCTGGAGAACGTCGACGAGATTCTCCTGGGGGAGGTGGACCTGAGCGCCCTCCTCTCCAGCACGGACATCCCCCTGGACATCAACATGCCCGCCGGGTGCGTCAATCTCAGCAACCTCGCCTCCACCACCCTCTCCGTCCGCTTCAGCCGGAATCTGGAGACGCGGAGCTTCACCGTGACCAACATCGTGCCCATGGGGCTCAGCGAGACCCAGAGGTTCAGCCGCCTGACCAACTCCCTGGACGTGCTGGTCCGGGGCCCGGCGGAGGAGCTGGAGAACGTGACGGCGGAGGACATCCGCATCGTGGTGGACCTGACGGAGTTCGCCTCCAACGGCACCTACTCCGTGAAGGCCCAGGTCTTCGTGGACAACCACGACCAGGTGGGGGCCATCGGCGGCGACTACACCGTGGCCTGCAAGATCACTTCCTAGGAGGCAGTGCGATGACACAGATCGGGACCGTGACCGCCGTACCGGAGCCGGGTGCCGCCGTGGTGCAGGTGGCCCGGCAGAGCGCCTGCGCCCACAACTGCGCCGGGTGCGCCGGGTGCGGGGCCATGGCGGGGAGCCTCAGCGTCCGGGCCCGCTCGGCGCTGGAGCTGTCCCCCGGCGACCGGGTGGAGCTCTACAGCGACGGCCGGGTGCTGGGCATCGCGGCGCTGGTGTACCTGGGGCCGGCGGTGCTGTTCCTCGCGGGGTACCTGCTCCCCGCCGGACTGCCGGAGGGGCTGCGGTACGCCTGCGGGGGGCTGGGGTTCGCCCTGGGCCTGCTGGGGGCGGTGGCGTACGACCGGCGGCTGCGGCGGCGGGGCGGCGCGGTGCGCTACCAGGTCATCCGGAAGCTGTAGGAGGCGGTATGTTCGGCTATGTGCGCCCCAGTGAGGCGCGTCTGTCTGAGGCGGACAAAGAGCGCTTCGCCGCCGCCTACTGCGGCCTCTGCCGCACCCTGGGGGAGCGGTACGGCCTCGCCTCCCGGTTCATCCTGAACTACGACTTCGCCTTTCTCGCCATCCTCCTCTGGGAGGGGGAGGTGCCGGAGCCCCTGCATCGGGGGTGCATCGCCCACCCGGCGGGGAAGCGGCCCTATTTCCCGGGCAATGCCGCGCTGGAGCTCGCGGCGGACTACAGCGTGATCTTAGCCCGCTGGCAGGCGGCGGACGCCCTCGCGGACCCCGGCGGGGGGAAGGCGAAGTACCGCCTCCTCGCGGCGGCCCTGAAAGGGGGGTACCGCCGGGCGGCGGCGCGGCGTCCGGCTTTTGATGAGAAGGTGCGCGAGCAGCTCACGCGCCTGCGGGCGCTGGAGGAGGGCGGGTGCGCCTCCCTGGACGAGCCCGCGGACGCCTTTGCCCGGCTCCTGGCCGGGGCGGCGCTGGAGGCGCGGGACCCGGTGAAGCGCCGGGTGCTGGAGCAGCTTTTGTACCATCTGGGCCGCTGGATCTACCTGGTGGACGCGGCGGACGACCTCCCGGAGGACTTCGCCTCCGGCAGTTACAACCCCCTCCTGCGCCGGTTCGGCCTGGAGGAGGGGAAGCTCACAGGGGAGGCCCGGGAGAGCCTGGTGGTCTCCCTGGACCACTCCATCCGCCTGATGGGCGCGGCCCTGGAGCTGTGGGACTTCGGCGCGTGGAGCGCGGTGGTCCGCTCCGTGGTCTACGAGGGCCTTTTCCTGGTGGGAGGGGCCGTTTTGGAGGGAACATTTCACGATGGCGGCGGGGCGAAGGGCCCCTGCCGCGGAAACAAGGTGCAGTTATGACCGACCCCTATGAGATCTTGAACGTCCCCAGCACGGCCACGGACGAGGAGGTCAAAAAGGCCTACCGCGACCTGGCGCGGAAGTACCATCCGGACAACTACCACGACAATCCCCTGGCGGACCTGGCCCAGGAGAAGATGAAGGAGATCAACGCCGCCTACGACGCCATCCAGAAGGAGCGCAGCGGCCGCGCCCGCTCCGGCGGGGGCTACGCCCGGAGCGGCGGATATCAGTACCAATCCCAGTCCCAGGGGGGATACCAGTCCCAGGCCCGGGAGGGGGCGGCGGTGTTCCAGCAGGTGCGCATGGCCATCAACCGCAACGACTTAGGGCTGGCCGAGCAGCTCCTCCGGCAGACCGGGGAGCACGGCGGGGAGTGGAACTTCCTCATGGGGATGATCTGCTACCGCCGGGGCTGGATCGACGAGGCCCGGCGGTACTACCAGACCGCCTGCCAGCTGGACCCGGGGAACGTGGAGTACCGGCAGACGCTGAACTTCGTGGAGAACAGCGCCGGGGGCTACCGTCCCGAGGGCTACGAGACCTGGTCCACCGGGTGCGGGGGGAGCCTCTGCGGCCGGATGGCCTGCGCGTACCTGGCGTGCAATATGTGTACCTGCGGGTCGATGCGGTTTTTCTACTGCTGACCCTGCCGGACGGGCATTTGCGCCGGCGCACGCTCCGCCCCCGCGGAGCAAAACAAGAACACAGAGGTAAAAGACTATGGTAAAGAGCATGACCGGCTACGGCCGGGCCCGGGAGACCCGGAACGGACGGGATATCACGGTAGAGGTCCGTAGCGTCAACAACCGCTACCTGGACTGCGCGGTGAAGATGCCCCGGGCGTATATCTTCGCGGAGGACGCGGTGAAGTCCCTGGTGCAGAAGCATGTGAGCCGGGGGAAGGTGGATGTGTTCGTGAGCATCGACTCCCTGGGGGCGGAGGAGACGGTGGTGGCCGTCAACGACGCCCTGGCCAAGAGCTATATCGACGCCCTCAGGCACCTCTCCCAGCTGGGCGGCGGGATGGTCAAGGAGGACTACTACGTCACAGACCTTGCCCGCCTGCCGGACGTGCTGACGGTGACCAAGGCGGACGAGGACCTCACGGTGGTCAGCGCGGACATCTGCGCGGTGCTGGAGGAGGCCCTCAGGGCCCACGCCGCCATGCGGGAGACGGAGGGGAAGAAGCTCACCGAGGACATCCGCCGCCGGGTGGACACCATCGCCGCCCTCACACGGCTGGTAGAGGAGCGCTCCCCCCAGACGGTGGCGGAGTACCGGCAGAAGCTCCTGGACCGGATGCGCGAGGTGCTCCAGAGTACCGCCGCCGACGAGGGGCGCATCCTCACGGAGGCGGCCATCTTCGCCGACAAGGTGGCGGTGGACGAGGAGACGGTGCGGCTCCACAGCCACCTCTCCCAGCTGCGGGAGATGCTGGAGAGCAGCGTGCCCATCGGGCGGAAGATGGACTTCCTCATCCAGGAGTTTAACCGGGAGGCCAACACCGTGGGCTCGAAGTGCTCGGACATCCAGATCGCCCGGGACGTGGTGGACATGAAGGCGGAGATCGAGAAGATCCGCGAGCAGGTCCAGAACATCGAATAGGAGGCCCGTATGGAGCTTGTCAGCATCGGCTTTGGGGGACTGGTATCGGCGTCGCGGCTGGTGGCGCTGGTCAGCCCGGACTCCGCGCCGGTCAAGCGCCTCGTCAGCGAGGCCCGGGACCGCAGTATGCTCATCGACGCCACCTTCGGCCGCAAGACCGCCGCCGTGCTCATCATGGACAGCGACCATGTGGTCCTCTCCGGGCTGAGCGTGGAGAAGCTCGCGCCCCGGTTCGGCGTGGACCCGGCGGCGCTGGAGGAGTAGGGGCGGATATCGCCCGCCCCCGCGAGGCCGCGCGGGGCCGCAATAAAACGGGCGTCCCGATTGCAGAGCCGCCGGGACCCGTGCCCCACATTTTTCACGATAAGGAGGTCTTTTCATGCCAAAAGGGAAGACATTCATCATCTGCGGTCCCTCCGGGGTGGGGAAGGGGACGGTAGTCAGCCGCCTGATGGAGGCGGACCCGACCCTCTATTTCTCCGTCTCCGCCACCACCCGGGCCCCCCGGGCCGGGGAGGCCGACGGCGTCCACTACCACTTCCTGACCCGGGAGAGGTTCCAGGAGTGGATCGACGCCGGGGATTTCCTGGAGCACGCCCAGTTCGTGGGCAACTTCTACGGCACCCCCCGGCGCTACGTGGACGAGGCCATGGACCAGGGCCGGGACGTGCTCCTGGACATCGAGATCCAGGGCGCGGAGCAGATTCACCAGAAGCGGCCCGAGGCGGTGCGCATCTACATCGCCCCTCCCAGCTGGGAGGAGCTGGAGCGCCGCCTTACGGGCCGGGGCACCGAGGACGGGGAGAAGATCCGCTCCCGCCTTGCCCGGGGCCGGGAGGAGTTCGCCGCCGCCAGGGATTTCGACTATCTCGTCATCAATGACACGGTCGAGCACGCTGCTGCGGAGATCCGCGCCATCATGACGGCGGAGCACTGCCGTCCGGCGGAGCGGGCGGCGCAGATCGAGTGTTGAAGGAGGGACCACTATGAACGCAGTCCTGGAGCAGATCAAATCCCGGCGGAGCATCCGCAGGTACAGGCCGGACCCCATTCCCCAGGAAATCCTGGACCAGATCATCGAGGCGGGGACCTACGCCGCAAGCGGCAAGGGGCAGCAATCGGCCATCATCGTCCAGGTGACGGACCGGGAGACGCGGGACAAAATCGCGGACTGGAACCGCCGGACCGGCGGCTGGCCGGAGGGGCACGACCCCTTCTACGGCGCGCCGGCCATGCTCATCGTCCTTGCCAGGCGGGACAACCCCAACCACGTCTACGACGGGAGCCTGGTGATGGGGAACCTGATGCTTGCGGCCCACGCGCTGGGGGTGGGGAGCTGCTGGATCAACCGGGCCCGGCAGGAGTTCGACACCGGGGAGGGGAAGGCGCTCCTCCGCTCCTGGGGCGTGGAGGGGGACTACGAGGGCATCGGCCACTGCGCCCTTGGGTGGCCGGACGGCGACGCCCCCCAGGCCGCTCCCCGGAAGGAGAACTGGGTATACTATGTGAAATGAGCCCCCGGGCCCCTGTTATGTGGGAGGGCCGGTTGGCCGATAAAGGGAAGAAGGGATTTCCCCGATTCCGATCAACTTCCAAAAATCTAATTAAAAAGGACTGATCGCACTATGATGCTCTATCCCGCGATGAACAAGCTGACGGCCAACGTGCCCAACCGGTACCTGCTGGTGAACGTGGTAGCCCGCCGGGCGCGGCAGATCGCCCAGACGGCGGAGGACGCGGACCAGAAGATGGACGAGAAGCCCGTGACCCTGGCCATCCAGGAGGTGGCGGAGGGGAAGGTGTCGGTGGCGGCGGCGGACGTGGTCATCGACAACGTGGAGTAACGCGCACCAGCGCCCCCGCGGAGGCTGGGGGCGCGTCTGCTGTTCATAAAGCAAACAGGAGCAGGGCGAAGCCCTGCGGACAAAAAGTTTTTCTTTTTCGCTTCCTTTTTCTTTGTACACAAAGAAAAAGGAAGGGCTGGAGGTGAAGCACTTGGCGGTGATCGCGCGGGTAGCGGCGGCGGCGGCGGTGTACGCCATCGACAAGCCCTACGACTATCTGGTCCCGGCGGCGCTGGAGGAGAGGGCCAAGAGCGGCGTGCGGGTGACGGTGCCCTTCGGCAGGGGCAACCGGGTGAGCGAGGGGGTCATCCTGACCCTCACCGAGGAGAGCCGGATGCCGGAGCTCAAGAGCGTGCTGTCGGTGCTGGACGATGAGAGCGTGCTGGGTCCGGCGCAGATCAAGCTGGCGCTGTGGCTGCGGGAGCGGACGTTCTGCACCCTCTACGAGGCGGTGAAGGCCCTGCTCCCGGCGGGGCTCTGGTACCGCGTCCGGGAGGTCTGCGCCCTCACGGTGAGCCGGGAGGAGGCCCTGGAGGCCGGGGAGAACGACAAGGAGAGCCGCCTGCTGGAGGCCCTCACGGCCCACGGCGGCTCGGCGGAGCTGGAGACGCTGCGCCTGGCCTGCGGGGAGGGGGCCCCGGCAGTGGTCCGGGCCCTGCAAAAGCGGGGGCTCGTGACCATCGAGGCCTCCGCCCAGCGGAAAATCGCGGACAAAAAAGCCCGGCGGCTGCGCCTCGCGGTCCCGGCGGAGGAGGCCCTCGCCGCTGTCGAGCCCCGGCGGCGCAGCGCGCCCATGCGCTACGAGGTGGTGCGGCTGCTGACCGCCGTGGGGAGCGCCCTGGCGCCGGATGTCTGCTACTTCACCGGGGCCTCCCCCCAGACCCTGCGGGGGCTGGAGAAATCGGGCCTGGTGGAGTCCACCCAGGAGGAGGTCCTGCGGGTGCCCAAGCGGGAGGCCGCTTACGCCGGGCCCATCCTTCTCAACGAGGAGCAGCAGGCGGCCTACGACGCCCTGTGCGCCTCCCTGGACAGGGGGGAGGCCTCCTGCGCCCTGCTCTACGGCGTCACCGGGAGTGGGAAGACCCTGGTCTATATCCGCCTCCTCCAGGAGGTGGTCCGCCGGGGAAAGCGGGGGATGATCCTGGTGCCGGAGATCGCCCTCACGCCCCAGATGATGGCCCGGTTCGGCGCTTATTTCGGCGACAGGGTGGCCATGGTCCACAGCGGACTGCGCATGAGCGAGCGCTACGACCAGTGGAAGCGCATCCGCCGGGGGGAGGTGGACGTGGTGCTGGGCACCCGCAGCGCGGTGTTCGCCCCCCTGGAGGACCTGGGCATGGTGATCCTCGACGAGGAGCACGACGGGAGCTACCAGTCGGAGAACCCGCCCCGGTACCACGCCCGGGACGTGGCGAAATTCCTCTGCACCCAGCAGGGGGCGGTGCTGGTGCTGGGGTCGGCCACGCCCACGGTGGAGACCACATGGCAGGCCCAGCGGGGGGCGTACCAGAAGCTCATCCTCCGCTCCCGCTTCAACCAGCACCCCCTGCCCCGGGTGGTGATCGCGGACCTGAGAGACGAGGTCCGCGCGGGCAACTCCGGCATGATCAGCGCCCCCCTCCGGGAGGAGCTTGCGGAGAACCTCCGCCGGGGGGAGCAGAGCATATTGTTCCTCAACCGCCGGGGGAACAGCCGGATGCTCCTCTGCGGCGAGTGCGGGGAGGCCCCCCAGTGCCCCCGGTGCAGCGTGCCCCTGACCTACCACAGCGCCAACGGGCGGCTGATGTGCCACTACTGCGGTCACTCCGAGCGGGCCCCCCGGGTCTGTCCGGAGTGCGGCGGGCTCATCAAGCAGGTGGGGGCCGGGACCCAGAAGGTGGAGGAGGAGCTGGGGACGCTCTTCCCGGAGGCGAAGGTCCTGCGCATGGACGCGGACACCGTCGCCGCCGGGCACGAGGCCCTGCTGGGCCGCTTCGAGCGGGAGAAGATCCCCATCCTCCTGGGCACCCAGATGGTGGCCAAGGGGCTGGACTTCGAGAACGTGACGCTGGTGGGGGTCCTAGCGGCGGACCTGAGCCTCTACGCGGACAACTACCACGCCGCCGAGCGGACCTTCAGCCTTCTCACCCAGGTGGTGGGCCGGGCGGGCCGGGGGGACAAGGAGGGCCGGGCGGTGATCCAGACCTTCTCCCCGGACAACGAGGTCATCACCGCCGCCGCCGCCCAGGACTACAACAGCTTCTACGCCGCGGAGATCCGGCTCCGCCGGGCCCGGCGCTACCCGCCCTTTGCGGACGTGTTCACCTTCACCGTCTCCGGGCCGGAGGAGGGGGCGGTCCTCCGGGCCGCCGCCGGGCTCCGGGAGGCCATGCGCGCCGGGGTGCGCTACCCCACCGCCGCCAACATGCAGGTGGAGATCGTAGGGCCCGCCCCCGCGCCGGTGGTGAAGGTCAACAACCGCTTCCACTACCGGGTCTTCTGGGTGGGCCGCAACGACCACACCACCCGGGAGCTCATCGCCTATTACCTCCGGGCCTTCCACCAGAAGAAGGAGAACCGGGGGATGAACCTCTTCGTCGACTGCAACGGGGAGGACTAGACGGGGCCTGTTTAGACCGGCCCGAAGGAGGATACAATAAGCATGGCAATCAGAAAGATCGTCGTCCAGGGGGACTCCATCCTGAATAAGCGGTGCCGTCCGGTGACGGATTTCAACCGGCGGCTCCACATCCTGCTGGACGACATGAAGGACACCCTGGCCGAGGCCCAGGGCGCGGGCCTCGCCGCCCCCCAGGTGGGCATCCTGCGCCGGGCGGTGATCGTGCTGGACGACAACGAGGAGTTTTTGGAGCTCATCAACCCCGAGATCATCCTCCAGGAGGGGGAGCAGGAGGGGGCCGAGGGGTGCCTGAGCGTCCCCGGCAAGTGGGGCATGGTCACGCGGCCCTACCGGGTGAAGGTCCGGGCCCAGGACCGCCGGGGGAACTGGTTCGAGGCGGACCGGGAGGGCGTGACCGCCCGGTGCTTCTGCCACGAGATCGAGCACCTGGACGGCCACCTCTATGTCGAGCACATCGACCGCTTCCTCACCGACGAGGAGGTGGAGGCATACTTCGCCGAACAGGAGAATGCCCAGGGAGAGGAGGCGTAGCCGGTGCGGATCGTTTTCATGGGCACCCCGGAGTTTGCCGTGGCGGTGCTGAGGCGTCTGGTGGAGGACGGAGCGGACATCGCCGCCGTCTACACCCAGCCGGATAAGCCAAAAAACCGCGGCATGAAGCTGGTGCCAACGCCTGTAAAGGAATACGCCCTCACAGAGGGCCTCCCGGTCTTTCAGCCCCCGTCCTGCCGGGACGAGGCGGTGCTGGAGGAGCTTCGCGCCCTCGCGCCGGAGGTGATCGTGGTCGCGGCCTACGGGAAAATTCTTCCCCAGGCCCTGCTGGACATCCCCTCCAAGGCCATCATCAACGTCCACTCGTCCCTCCTGCCCCAGTACCGGGGGGCCGCGCCCATCAACTGGGCCGTCCTCAACGGGGACGCCGAGACGGGCGTCACCATCCAGTACATGGCCGCGGAGCTGGACGCCGGGGACATCCTCCTGACGAAGCGCACCCCCATCGGCCCCGAGGAGGACGCCGGGGAGCTCACCGCCCGCCTCGCGGAGCTGGGCGGCGAGGCCGCCAGCGAGGCCCTGCGCCTCCTGGAGGCGGGCACCGCCCCCCGCACGCCCCAGGTCTACGGGCCGCAGTATCAGTACGCCTCCATGCTCTCCCGGGAGATGTCCCCCCTGGACTTCACCAAACCCGCTCAGGTCCTGGCCAACCAGGTCCGGGGCCTCATCCCCTGGCCCTGCGCCTCCACGGACGTCTCCGGCACCCGCTGGAAGGTCTTCCGCGCCCATGCGGGCCCCGAGACGGACCGCGCCCCCGGTACCATCCTCTCCGCCGGGAAGGAGGGCATCGCCGTCGCCTGCGGCGACGGCAGGAGCCTCGTCATCACCCAGCTCCAGGCCGGCGGCGGCAGGCGCATGTCCGCCGCTGACTACCTCCGGGGGCATCCCATCGACGTCTAGGCGCCCTCTACTTTTTTCTTTTGTGTACAAAAGAAAAAAGTAGCAAAAAAGAAAAAACTTTTTGCGGCGAAACTCCGTTTCGCCTTCTCGCGTTAAGAAAGGAGGACATATGCCCTTCTATTATGATACGATCTACTGGATCGTCCTCATCCCCGTGCTGATCCTCTCCGTGTACGCACAGATCAAGGTCAGCTCCACCTTTAACCGCTACGGCAAAGCCGCCAACCGCCGCCGCATCACCGGCGCACAGGCCGCCTACGAGGTCCTGCGCTCCAACGGCGTCACCGGCGTGGACATCCGCCCCTGCTCCGGGAGCCTCACCGACCACTACGACCCCAGAAGCAACACCATCTACCTCTCCCAGCCGGTCTATAACGCCGCCACCGTCTCCGCTGTGGGCGTCGCCGCCCACGAGGCGGGCCACGCCGTCCAGTACGCCCAGGCCTACGGCCCCATCCAGGTCCGCTCGGCCATCATCCCGGTGACCCAGTTCGGCTCGAAGTTCGCCTTCATCGCCCTCATGCTGGGGCTGGTGCTCTACTCCCAGCCGGTCTTCGCCCTCGGCATCGCCCTCTTTGGGCTCACCGCCCTCTTCCAGCTGGTGACCCTCCCGGTGGAGTTCAACGCCTCCGCCCGGGCGCTGCGGACCATAGACGGGGCGCTCCTCCTGGACGAGGAGGAGCGCCGGGGGGCCAAGCGGGTCCTCACGGCGGCGGCGCTGACGTACGTCGCGGCCCTGCTGATGAGCCTGGTACAGCTTCTGCGGTACCTCCTCATCTTCGCAAGCCGCGGCGGGAACAGGAGGGACTGATGGCCACTGGAAGAGACGCGGCCCTGGACGCCCTCACCGCCTGCCGCCGCCTGGACGCCTGGTCCGACGGGAGCCTCAAGGCGGTCAGCCGGGGCCTGGAGCCCCGGGAGGCGGCCCTCGCCGCCCGCCTCGCCTACGGCGTGCTGCAAAACCGGGCCCTCCTGGACTACTACCTGGGCTGCTTCTGCGCCCAGCCCTTCCAGAAGCTGGAGCCCTTCGTCCGGGACGTCCTGCGCCTGGGGGCGTACCAGGTCCTCTTCATGGACCGGGTGCCCGACAGCGCCGCCGTGGACCAGGCCGTGGAGATGGTCAAGCGCCGGAAGCACCAGCGCTCCTCCGGCATGGTCAACGCCGTCCTCCGGCGGCTGAGCCGGGAGAAGGACCATCTGCCCGCCCTCCCGGAGGGCACGGCCCAGGAGCGCCTGTCCCTTCAATACAGCCACCCGGCGTGGCTGACGGGGCGTCTCCTGGACCTGCTGGGCCCGGAGGAGGCGGAGGCGTTCCTCCGCCTGGATAACGGCAGCGTGCCCACCGCCATCCAGCGAAACCCCCTGCGCTGTACGCCGGAGGAGCTGGTTTCCTCCCTGGAGGCGGCGGGGGCGAAGCTCACGCCCCACCCCCTGCTCCCGGACTGCTGGTATATGACCGGCGGCGGGGACGTGCAGGCCATGGAGGCGTTCCAAAAGGGCTTTTTCCAGGTCCAGGACCCTGCGGCAAAGGCGGCGGTCCTCGCGGCGGGGCCCAGGCCCGGGGACCGGGTGCTGGACGTCTGCGCCGCCCCCGGGGGCAAGACCTTCGCCGCCGCCATGGCCATGGAGGACCGGGGGGAGATCGTCTCCTGCGACATCCACCCCCACAAGATGGCCCTCATCGAGAAGGGCGCGGCCCGGCTGGGCCTCACCTGCGTGAGCGCCGTCCGGGCCGACGGCAAAATAAACCGGGAGGAGTGGAACGAGCGCTTCGACCTGGTGCTCTGCGACGTGCCCTGCTCAGGGCTCGGCATCATCCGCAAGAAGCCGGATATCCGCTACAAGGACCCCGCCGCCCTCTCGGGCCTCCCGGCGGTGCAGAGGGCCATCCTGGACAACGCCGCCCGGTACGTGAAGCCCGGCGGGACGCTCCTCTATGCCACCTGCACCGTCCTGCCGGAGGAGAATGAGGCCGTCACGGAGGGATTTCTCTCCGCGCATCCGGGGTTCGGGAAGGCCCCCTTCGTTCTGCCGGGCCTGGGCCTGGAGACGGACGGGAGCGTCACCCTGTGGCCCCAGCGGCAGGGCACCGACGGATTCTACATCTGCAAAATGAGGAAGCTATGACGAGAGAAACAACGCTCTGCGACATCAAATCCATGACCGTGGAGGAGCTCGCCGCCGCCCTCCGGGAGATGGGGGAGGGGGCCTTCCGGTCGAGGCAGATCTTTGCCTGGCTCCACCGGGGGGCGCGCTCCTTCGAGGAGATGACGGACTTATCGAAGGACCTCCGCGCCCGCCTGGGGGAGCGCTTCACCCTCTATGCCCCCCGCCCGGCGCGGAAGCAGGTCTCCTCCGCCGACGGCACCACAAAATACCTCTGGGAACTCGCCGACGGCAACTGCATCGAGACCGTCCTCATGCGCTACCGCCATGGGAACACCGTCTGCGTCTCCAGTCAGGTGGGGTGCCGGATGGGGTGCGCCTTCTGCGCCTCAGCCATAGGCGGGAAGGTGAGGGACCTGCGGCCGTCCGAGATTTTGGACCAGGTGATCTTCACCCAGCTGGACACGGGCCTCCCGGTGGGCAACATCGTCCTCATGGGCATCGGCGAGCCCCTGGACAACCTGGTGAGCGTCCTCCGGTTCCTGGAGCTGGTCAACTGCCCCCAGGGGCTCAATATCGGGATGCGGCATGTGAGCCTCTCCACCTGCGGGCTCATCCCCGGCATCCAGCGGCTGGGGGAGCTGGGGCTGCAATTGACCCTCTCGGTATCCCTCCACGCGCCGGACAGTGAGACACGGAGCAAAATTATGCCCGTGAACCGGGCCTATGATGTGGAGGACCTCTTCGCCGCCTGCCACGCCTACTTCAAAAAGACGGGCCGCCGCATCAGCTTCGAGTACGCCATGATCGACGGCGTCAACGACCACGACTGGCAGGCGGACCTCATCGCGAAAAAACTCCGGGGGATGCCGGGGCATGTGAACCTCATCCCCCTCAACGACGTACACGAAAGCCCGCTGAAGCCCAGCCGCCGCCTGCGGCAGTTCCAGAAGCGCCTGGAGGACCGGGGCGTCACCGCCACGGTCCGCCGGAGCCTGGGGGGCGACATCGACGCAAGCTGCGGACAGCTCCGCCGCAAGGCCATGGAGGAAGATACACAAGGGAGGCAGGAGACATGATGGACATATGGGGCATGACCGACCCGGGCCTGGTCCGGAGTGAGAATCAGGACGCCTACGCCGTCCGCGTCAGCGAGGAGAGCGGGTTCACCGTCTGCGTGGTCTGCGACGGCATGGGGGGGCCCGGCGGGGGGAAGCTCGCCGGGGAGCTGGCGGTGGAGGCGTTTTTGTCCTCCTGCCTCGCCAACCTCCGCGCCGGGATGGACCCCGCCCAGGTCCAGGAGGTGGCGGAGTTCGCCGTGGCCGCAGCCAACACCGCCGTCTACGAGCGCTCGGTCCGGGACAACCTGCGGGGCATGGGGACCACCCTGGTCTCCGCCCTGGTCCGGGAGGGCACGGCCCTCATCAGCAACGTGGGCGACAGCCGGGCCTACCTCATCCGCCGGGAGGGGGAGCCGGCCATCCGCCGGGTGACCAAGGACCACTCCCTGGTGGAGCGCCTGGTGGACTGCGGGTCCCTCACCGAGGAGGAGGCCCGCTCCTATCCGGGGCGAAACTTCATCACCCGGGCCCTGGGCCCGGACCCGGAGGCGGTCAGCGACAGCTACCTGGTGGAGCTGGAGCGGGGGGACTGCCTGCTTTTGTGCACCGACGGGCTGGTGAACACCGCCACGGACGAGGAGATGACCCGGGAGGTCCTCCGCTCCGGGGAGGAGAACGGCTGTCTGGACCGGCTTCTGGACATCGCCCGGAGCCGGGGCGCGCCGGATAATGTGACGGCTGTCCTCATGCGGCGGCAGTGACGGGAAGAAAGGATGCTTGACTATGGAACGATACATAGGAAAGATGCTGGACAACCGCTATGAGATCCTGGAGGTCATCGGCACCGGGGGCATGGCGGTGGTGTTCAAGGCCAAGTGCCACCGGCTCAACCGTCTGGTCGCCATCAAGATGCTCAAAAAAGACCTCAGCGAGGACGCGGAGTTCCGCCGCCGGTTCCACGACGAGTCCCAGGCCGTCGCCATGCTCAGCCACCCCAACATCATGGCCGTCTACGACGTCAGCCGGGGGGGCGACATGGACTATATCGTCATGGAGCTCATCGACGGCATCACCCTCAAGCAGTATATGGAGCGCCGGGGCAAGCTCAACTGGCCCGAGGCGCTGCACTTCATCACCCAGATCATGAAGGGCCTGGGCCACGCCCACAGCCGGGGCATCGTCCACCGGGACATCAAGCCCCAGAACATCATGGTCTTACGGGACGGCACGGTGAAGGTGACGGATTTCGGCATCGCGTGCCTGACCAACGGCCCCGGCAACACCAGCGAGGCCATCGGCTCGGTCCACTACATCTCCCCCGAGCAGGCCAAGGGGGAGCACACCGACAACCGCAGCGACATCTACTCCGCCGGCGTGGTGCTCTACGAGATGCTCACCAGCCGCCTGCCCTTCGAGGGGGACAGCCCCATGGCCGTGGCCATCCAGCACTTCAACGCCGTGCCCCTGAGCCCCCGGGAGATCGCCCCGGACATCCCCGAGGCCCTGAAGCAGATCTGCGTGAAGGCCATGGCCCCGGACCGCTCCCGGCGGTACAACACGGCGGAGGAGATGCTCTCCGACCTGGAGGCCTTCCGCAAGGACCCCAGCGTCAGCTTTGACTATTCCGTGGAGGACCTGCGGGGCTCCGGCGGGGAGGACGAGCCCACCCAGCCCATGCTCAACGCCGGCGCGGCCCGGAAGAACCAGGTCCGCTACACCCCTGTGGAGGAGGACGATATGGACGATTACGACGAGCGCCCCAGGAGCAACTGGTGGAAGGTGCTGATATTGATCGTGCTCATCGGCGGCACGGGCTACTTCGGCGTCACCCGGCTCTATGAGAGCATCATGGCGAGCTTCACCATCACCGAGGCCCTGGAGTACCCGGTGCCCAGCGTGGTGGGGTTCACGGTGGAGGACGCGGAGAAGCTGGAGGGCGTCTCGGGCATCTTCGAGATCGTGGAGACCGACACCCGGGAGTACGACAGCACCGTGCCCGAGGGGGCCATCATCCGGCAGGACCCGGACGCGGAGAGCATGAAGAAAAAGACCGCGAGCGGCTCCCTCATCCCCATCACCGTGGTGGTCAGCCGGGGCGCCCGCTCCGGGGCCATGCCCAACCTCGTCGGCGAGGAGGGCCGCAGCGCCCAGCTCCGCCTGGACCAGAACAAGGACCTCAAGGCCCTGGGGCTGAAGATCGAGATGGGGGAGAGCGGCTATGACGACGAGGTCCCGGCGGGCAGCGTCATCCGCACCGACCCCGCCGCCGGCACCCAGCTCAAGGAGGGGGACACGGTGACGCTGTACCTGAGCCTGGGGCCGGAGCTGTCGGTGATGGTCCCCTGCCTGGGGCAGAGCCGGGCGTGGGTGGAGGAGCAGATGGCCATTTTGCAGGTGACGCCGGAGTTCACCGAGGTGGAGGGCTCCGCCGCCGCGGGCACGGTCCTCTCCCAGAGCGTGGAGGCCAACACGGAGATCCCCCACGGCAGCACCGTCACCTTCACCGTCAGCGACGGCAATAAGGAGCTCCAGCGCACCGTCACCTTCACCGTCCCCGAGGGGGACGGCAAGCAGCGGGTGGAAATCTACCTCGGCACCGCCCTCAGCTACGGCGAGGACCACCCGGCGGGCTACGTCATCGAGCACACCATCGCCGCCAGGCCCGGGGACTACCAGCTGCGCATCTTTGTCGACGGCATCCTGCGCCGGGACGAGACGCTGACCTTTGCCGATGAGTAGGGGCAGGGTCCGCAAGGCCCTCAGCGGCTTCTACTACGTGGACGTGGACGGCAGGGAGATCACCTGCCGGGCCCGGGGAAAGTTCCGGCAGGAGGGCAAAAGCCCCCTGGTGGGGGACTGGGTGGAGGTCCTGGAGGATGAGCGGGGGCAGGGCACGGTCTGGGAGATCGAGCCCCGGCGGAACGCCTTCCAGCGCCCGGCGGCGGCCAACGTGGACCAGCTGGTGGTGGTCTCCAGCGCCGCCCTCCCGGTGACGGACCCCTTCCTCATCGACCGGGTGGCGGCCATCGCGGCACTGAAGGGGTGCGCGGTGGCGGTGTGCGTCAACAAGTGCGACCTGGAGCGGGGGGAGGACCTGGCGGACATCTACCGCGCCGCCGGGTTCCCCGTGGTCTGCACCAGCGCGGAGACCGGGGAGGGCATCGAGGACTTCAAGGCCCTCCTGGCGGGGAAGCTCTCCGCCCTCACGGGCAACTCCGGGGTGGGCAAGTCCAGCCTCCTCAACGCCGCGGAGCCGGGGTTCAGCCTGCGGGCGGCGGCCATCAGCGAGCGCCTGGGCCGGGGGAAGCACACCACCCGGCATGTGGAGCTCTTCCGCCTGACGAACGGCGGGGAGGTCATCGACACCCCCGGCTTCGCCTCCTTCGACGCCCGGGAGATGGACCTGGAGCTGAAGGAGCGGCTTCCGGAGGCGTTCGTGGAGTTCCGGCAGTATCTGGGGCGGTGCCGCTTTGCGGACTGCTCCCACACCAGGGAGAAGGGCTGCGCGGTGCTGGAGGCGGTCCGGGCGGGGAAGATCCCCCAGAGCCGCCATAAGAGCTATCTGCGGCTCTATCAGGAGCTCAAGGACCTCAGGGCGTGGAATGTCCGGTCCTGAGGCGGGGCGTGACGCGACAAAAAGAGGCCGGGGGGCCTCTTTTTGTTTTGCGTTTTGCAGGGAGGGCGTCCGGCGCACGGCCCCCGGGGGAAACGCGCGCAAACATCTTTCCGCCCAAAGGATTGACAAAAAAACGGTAGATGCCTATAATAAGAGTAAAAAACGCCTCCCGGAGGACGGGAGGGGAGGAGAGGTGACGGTCCATGTATCAGATCATCCGCATCACCGGCCGGGACGGCACAGCCAAGGCGGACCCGGAGGCCCGGGAGCACCTGGGGTGCATCGGCGAGGCGAAGATGGAGGAAAACTGCGTGCTCTTCCACTGCCGCTACGACCGCCGGGGGGACCCCTGCGACCGCTACATCCGCACCAGCCTGGTGCAGAGCTGGAAGAAGGACCGGGAGACCGGCCGCATCGTGGTGGAGACCATGAACAGCGTCTACCACCTGGACCCCATCAAGATGAACGGATAAGCCCGCCGCCCCGCCGGGGCGGCGGGGCGGCGTTCCCTCACGCCAGCACGTACCGGGTGACGCCGAAGAGGCGGGCCAGGCGGAGCTTGGCGGCCTGACTCTCGCCGCTCTGATACCAGAGGGTGGCGGTCTGGGCGTCGTTGGGGCGGTAGATGCAGTAGGCGCTCTCGTAGCGGCTGTCGTAGTAGGTGCTCACGTCCTCGCTGGTGAGGATGCGCCGCACCTCCCCGGCGGAGACGGCGGCGGTGCTGACGACGCGCCCGCCTGCCACCAGGGTCCGCACGCCCCCGGCGGTGAGCTGGAGGACCGTCTTCTCCGGGTCCGCGCCGCTGTTTTTCGCGTTCCGAAGGGCCCGGTAGAGCTCGGCGATGGGCTCCAGGGGCGTGGCGGGGGCGGCGGCGTCCAGGTCCGACATGGGCGTGGACACGGAGACCACCCGGCTGTTCCCGGCGCTCTGGACCTGCCGGGAGGCGGCGTGGAGCTTGTCGTAGACCCGCACCAGCACGGCGGCGGCCTGCTCCCGGGCGGCGCTGGAGCCGGGGTCGAATCTGCCGTTCCCGGTGCCGCCCACGATGCCCAGGTCATAGGCCAGGGTGATATACCCCGGGCTGACGCTGACGTCGGTAAAGGGGCATTCCTCCGCCCCCAGGGTCACGGCCAGGGAGGTGTACCCCAAAGAGCGCACCAGCATCACGGCCATCTCCTCCCGGGTGATGGGCTCCTCGGGGCGGAAGCGGCCCTGCTGGAGGCGGAAGGCGTCGTGGGCGAAGGCGGTCTCCACGGCGGAGAAGTACCAGGCGCCTGCGGGCACGTCGGAGAAGGCGGGGGACTGGGGCCGTTCCGCCTCCCAGCCGAAAAGGCGCACCAGGGCGGTGACGAAGGCGGCGCGGGTGATGGGCTCCCCCAGGCCGAAGCGGCCCCCGCCCACGCCCTGGAAGAGCCCCAGCTCCCCGGCGCGGCGGACGCTCTGAGCGGCCCAGTGGTCCCTGGGCACGTCGCTGTACCCCCCCGCGGCGAGAGCCGGGGAGGCTGACCCTGTGAGCAGGGTCAGGGCGAGAAAAAGGGACAATATTCGTGCTTTCATCATGTTTTACCTCGTTTCAAGAATGGGACAGGGCCTATTCTAACAGATTTTTGCCCGTTCGTCAAATGGGGGATGGGGGCGGCGTTTGGATGACGGTTCCGCGGGTGCGCCGGACGCTTCGCGGCGGTGCGGGCGGGTGCGGGGAACCGGACCGCCGCGAACCGGGAATGTGCCGCATCCCTCCATTTTTTTGAAAAAACCCCCAAAAAAATCTTTACCTTTTCCGCCAATTTTGCTATAATCAAAGAGTTATTCTGCCCGGACCGCGCCCGGCGGCCGGGAGAGGGGAGGAAGAAGCGTGAAATACACCCAGTGGAACGCGGCGGCGTTTGACCAGGCGGCGGCGGAGCGGCTCCACGCGGCGGGCCACCCCCGCCTGCTCTCCGCCGTGATGGCCGCCCGGGGCGTGGAGGCGCCCGGCGAGGCCGGGGCCCTCCTGGTCCGGGAGCGGCATTTGCAGAACTCCCCCTTCCTCATGAAGGATATGGACAAGGCGGTCCGGCGCATCCGTCTGGCCCTGGAGCGGGGGGAGCGCATGGCCGTCTTCGGCGACTACGACGTGGACGGCATCACCTCCACCGTCCTCCTGGTCCACTACCTGCGCTCCCAGGGGGCGGACTGCATCAAGCACATCCCCCGCCGCATCGAGGACGGCTACGGCCTGGGGCGGGACGCCCTGCGGGCCCTCCGGGACCAGGGCGTGACCCTGGTGGTCACCGTCGACTGCGGCATCACCGGCGTGGAGGAGGCCCGCTTCGCGAGGGAGATCGGCCTGGACCTCGTCATCACCGACCACCACGAGTGCAAGGAGGTATTGCCGGAGGCGGTGGCCGTGGTGGACCCCCGCCGGAGCGACTGTCCCTACCCCTTCAAGCACCTGGCCGGGGTGGGCGTGGCACTCAAGCTGGTCCTGGCCCTGGGGGAGCCCCAGGCGGAGGCCCTCTTCCAGCGCTACAGCGCCCTGGCCGCCATCGGCACGGTGGCGGACGTGATGCTCATGACCGGGGAGAACCGCACCATCGTCAGCCGGGGGCTGGAGGCGGTGGGGGAGACCCCGTTTCTGGGCCTCCGGGCCCTCCTGCGGGAGACGGGCCTGCCGGAGACGGGCCTGACCTCCACCCAGATCGGCTTCGTCCTGGCCCCCCGGATCAACGCCGCCGGGCGCATGGGGGAGGCGGAGCTGGCGGCGGACCTCCTCCTCACAAACGACCCCGCCCGGGCCGAGGACATGGCCCGGGAGATGTGCGCCCTCAACCGGGAACGGCAGGCCGTGGAGCAGGAAATTTACGCCCAGGCCGTCGAGCAGATCGAGGGCCTCCCCGCCGCCGGGCGAAACGCTCTGGTCCTCTCCAGCGCGGTCTGGCATCAGGGGGTGGTGGGCATCGTGGCCAGCCGCCTCAGCGAGAGATACTCCTGCCCCAGCTTCATGATCCACCTCCAGGGCGGGGTGGGCAAGGGCTCCTGCCGGAGCTACGGGGGCTTCAACCTCTTCGCCGCCCTGGAGCGCTGCGCCGACCTGCTGCTGGACTTCGGCGGGCACGAGCTGGCGGCGGGCTTCAACATCCGGGAGGAGCTCATCCCCGCCTTCCGGGAGCGGGTGAACCTGTGCGTCGAGGAGTACTGCGGCGGGAAAAAGCCGGTGAGCGCCCTGGACGTGGACGTGGTCCTCTCCGGGGCCGGGGCCCTCACGCTGGACGAGGTGGAGGCCCTGGGACGCCTGGAGCCCTACGGCGCGGGCAACGGACGCCCGGTCTTCGCCCTCATGGGCGTCCGGGTGGAGGCCATGCAGAACGTGGGGCAGAACCGGCACCTGAAGCTCCGCCTGGCCGCGCCGGAGGGGACGCTGGACGCCATCTTCTTCTCCGCCACGGCGTCGGAGTACGGCGTCTCCCCCGGGATGCTGGTGGACGCGGCCTTCAACCTCCAGATCAACGAGTTCCGGTCCGTGAGCACCGTCCAGCTCCAGATCATCGACCTGCGCCCCGCCCAGGGCTTCACCCCCCGGGAGCGGCGGGACCTGGACCTGGTGGACCGCCTCATCGCCGGGGCGGAGGTCTCCCGGGAGGAGGCGGAGCGGATGCTCCCGGAGCGGGGACAGTTCGCCGCCCTGTGGCGGGCCGCCGTCCGCCTGGAGCGGGAGGGGGGCCCAGCCGCCTCCAGGGCCGTCACCCTGCGCCGCCTCATGGGGGCGGTGGAGGGGGACGAGCCCTTCCTGCGCGCGGCGGTGGGGCTGGAGGTCTTCGCCGAGCGGGGCCTTATCACCCTGGGCAGCCGGGAGGATATGATGATACTGCACCCCGTGCCCGGCCGCCGGGCGGACCTGGAGCAGAGCTTCTATATGCGGGAGCTGCGCCGGGCGCTGGGGGAAGAAGAGAAGGGAGGCCGCTGATAGTATGGTCACGGTCGAAGAGCGCTACGAGCATCTGGAAAAGACGATCCGGGGGTACAACATCTCCGCGGACCTCTCCCAGATCCGCGCCGCCTATGAATACGCGAGGGAGCACCACGGCGAGCAGATGCGCCGGGACGGCACCCCCTTTATCACCCACCCCATCAACGTGGCCCAGATCGTAGCGGAGATGCGCCTGGACAGCGAGTCCATCATCGCCGCCCTCCTCCACGACTGCATCGAGGACACGGACACCACCTACGAGGACGTGGCCAAGATCTTCGGCGTCACGGTGGCGGACATCGTCGACGGGGTGACGAAGCTCACCCGGGTGAAGTATTCCACCATGGAAGAGGAGCAGATGGAGAACCTGCGCAAGATGCTCTTCGCCATGAGCCGGGACATCCGGGTGATCCTCATCAAGATCGCCGACCGGCTCCACAACATGCGCACCATGGAGTACCAGACCCCGGCCAAGCAGAAGAAGAAGGCCTTCGAGACCATGGAGATCTACGCGCCCATCGCCCACCGGCTGGGCCTTGCGAAGATGAAGTGGGAGCTGGAGGACCTGTCTCTCAAGTACCTGGACCCGGTGGCCTACCGGGAGATCACCGAGCGGCTGGAGGCCGACAGCGCGGACCACAACCAGTTTTTGGGGGGCATCCAGAAGAAAATCCAGGCCAAGCTCACGGAGATGGAGGTGCCCAACGCCGTGGTCTACGGCCGGGTCAAGCACCCCTACAGCATCTACCGCAAGATGTACGCCCAGGAGAAGACCATGGAGGAGATCTACGACCTCTTCGCCCTGCGGGTGCTGGTGGACACGGTGGCGGACTGCTACAACGTCCTGGGGGCGGTCCACGACCTCTACAAGCCCATCCTGGGCCGGTTCAAGGACTACATCGCCACCCCCAAGCCCAATATGTACCAGTCCCTCCACACCACCGTCATCGGCGACGAGGGCATCCCCTTCGAGGTCCAGATCCGGACCTACGACATGCACGCCATCGCCGAGTACGGCGTGGCCGCCCACTGGAAGTACAAGCAGGGCATCCGCACCAACGGCGGGGAGGGGACCTACGAGTGGATCAGGAGGCTCCTGGAGAACCAGGAGGACGCGGACGCGGAGGAGTTCATCCACTCCCTGAAGGTGGACCTCTTCGCGGAGGAGGTCTTCGTCTTCACCCCCCGGGGAGACGTGGTGAACCTGCCCGCCGGGGCCACGCCCATCGACTTCGCCTACTCCATCCACTCCGCCATCGGCAACACCATGGTGGGGGCCAAGGTCAACGGACGCATGGTGGGCTACGACCATGTGCTCCACAACGGCGACGTGGTGGAGATCAACACCTCCAAGTCCGCCAAGGGCCCCAGCCGGGACTGGATGAACATCGCCAAGAGCAGCGAGGCGAGGAGCAAGATCCGGCAGTGGTTCAAGCGGGAGCGGCGGGAGGAGAACATCGCCCAGGGCCGCGCCTCCTTCGAGGCGGAGCTCAAGCACGCGGGGCTCACCATGAGCCAGGTTACCGCTGCCGACGCCCTGCCCGCTATTTTGAAGCGCCTGAGCTTCCAGACCCTCGACGAGCTCTACGCCGCCATCGGCTACGGGGGCTACACGGCGCTGAAGGCGGTCAACCGCATCCGCGACGAGCTCCAGCAGATGAGCCGGGCGGCGGCCATCGAGAAGGCCGCCCAGGCGGCGGAGGAGGCCAAGGCCGTCCAGACCGGCAAGCCCCCCGCGCCCCGCAGGAGCAAGAGCGAGAAGGGCATCATTGTCGAGGGCCTCTCCAACTGCCTGGTGAAGTTCTCCAAGTGCTGCACCCCGGTGCCGGGGGACGAGATCGTGGGGTTCATCACCCGGGGCTACGGGGTGAGCGTCCACCGCAGGGACTGCCCCAACGCCGCCCAGGACCGCCGCACCGGCGCCGACCAGGGCCGCTGGATCAAGGTCACCTGGAGCGACGACATCCGGGAGGCCTACTCCACCGCCCTGGAGGTGGTCTGCAAGGACCGGCCCAACCTGCTGGTGGACATTTCCACCGCCTTGAGCACCACGAAGGTCTCCATTACAGGGATGAACGTCCACGCTACGGCGGACGGGTTTGCCATCTTCCATGTGACCATCTCCGTCACCGACGCCAAGCAGTTAGATCAGGTCATGCGCAAGCTCCACGGCATCTCCAGCGTGATGAAGGTGAACCGTCCCGCGGGCTGACGGGCGCGAAGCGCAGTCCTGCCGGACGGGCAAACGCGGGACTGGAGTGCTGTAATCGACCAGGTTTACAGCCCGGTACCGATAGACCGGAGCGAAGCGCAGTCCTGCCGGACGGGCAAATTCGGGACTGGAGTGCTGTAATTGACCAGGTTTACAGCCCGGTAACGATAAACCGGAGCGAAGCGCAGGAAAAAAGTTTCGTCCACCTTTTCAAAGGTGGTGGGTCCAGGGCAAAGCCCTGGTGGGTTTGGGCAAAGCCCAACATCCATTCGTAAAAAAGGAGGAAAACCATATGCGCGCAGTGGTAACCCGGGTGCGCTCCGCCTCGGTGGAGATCGGCGGGAAGGTCAACGGGGCCATCGGCCAGGGCTACCTGGTCCTCCTGGGGGTCGGCCCCAACGACACGGAGGAGACGGCGGAGAAATTGGCCGGCAAGGTCTGCAACCTCCGGGTCTTCGAGGACGAGAACGGGAAGATGAACCGGAGCCTGGAGCAGGTGGAGGGGAGCCTCCTGGTGGTGAGCCAATTCACGCTCTACGCGGACACCTCCAGCCGCCGCCCGGGGTTCACCGGCGCGGCCAAGCCGGACCTCGCGGTCCCGCTCTACGAGCGCTTCATGGCACACTGCCGGGAGCGGGGCTTTGACGTTCAGCACGGGGAGTTCGGGGCGGATATGCAGGTCTTCTCCCAGAACGACGGGCCGGTGACGATCTTATTCGATACAGAGTCCTAGGCGGACGGCCAATGCGCCCTTATGTGCGGCGCGTCACCGGGTTTTCCGCACGGTAACGACAATATGATCTGATTGACACAGAGGGAGAGCTCTGAGAAAGGGAGGGCGCTATGCTCTTTGATATGCTGGAGACCATGCCCTATACCACCAACTGCTACCTCATCGGGGACGAGACGGCGAAGGTCTGCGCCCTGGTGGACCCGGGCGGGAGCCTGGAGAAGATTCTGGAGATGGTGCAAAGCAGAGGGCTGACGCTGGAGAAGATCCTCCTCACCCACGGCCACTATGACCACGTAGGGCAGGTCTCCGCCCTGCTGGAGGTCTTTCCCAACGCGGCGGTGTACCTCCACCGGTTGGACCACCGGGAGGACGACAAGCGGCTCTATCCGCCGCCCACATGGGGGTTCAACCACTTCGAGGACGGTTCGCACCTCTCTGTGGGGAGCATCGATGTCCAGGTCCTCCACACCCCCGGCCACTCCGCCGGGAGCGTGACGCTCCTGGCGGGGGACGTGATGCTCTGCGGGGACACCCTCTTCACCGGCTCCTGCGGCCGCTGGGACCTGACCGGCGGGGACTATGAGGCCCTGCAAGGGTCCCTGGCCCGGCTGGGACGGCTGGAGGGGGACTGCAAGGTCTGCCCCGGCCACGGCCCCGCCTCCACCCTGGAGCGGGAACGGCGGACGAATCCCTGCCTGCGGCAGGCGCTGGGCCTATGAGACTGATTTTCAGCGGCCACGACTACCGCTACGCCGTGGAGCAGAGCCTGCTGGCCTTTTTCCCCCACGAGCGGCCGGTCTGCGGCGGGGAGGACCCCAACCGGGCGGAGGTGTCCCTCCGGACGGAGGGGAGCGCCGCCCTGGCGGAGACCCGCCTGACCGTGGACGGCAGGAGCGCCCGCGGCGAGGCCCAAACGGACCTCACCGGCGTCACGGACGATTACGGGCGGGAGCGGCTGAAGCAGCGGGCGGTGAAGCTGAGCTTCTTCCAGGCGGCGCGGCGACTCACCGGCGTCACTCCGGCCTGGGGGGCGCTGACGGGCATCCGTCCGGCGAAGCTTGCCTCGGAGCTCCTGGAGGGCGGGCGCTCTCCGGAGGAGGCGGACCGGGTCCTCCGGGACACCTACTTCGTCTCCGCACAGCGGCGGCGGCTGTGCCTCCAGTGCGCCCAGGCGGGGCTGGAGGCCAAACGGGACCTCAAGCCGGAGGAGATCTCCCTCTACGTGGGCATCCCCTTCTGCCCCACCCGCTGCGCCTATTGCAGCTTTGTCAGCAACAGCGTGGAGAAGAGCTTCCGCTGGGTGGAGCCCTACCTGGAGGCGCTTCTCGCGGAGGTGGACAGCGCCGCGCAGATGGTCCGGGACCTGGGGCTGCGGGTGCGCTCGTTCTACATGGGCGGCGGCACCCCCACCACATTGAGCGCGGCGCAGCTGGACCGCCTCCTGGGCCGTCTGGGGGAGAGATTTGACCTCAGCGGTGTGGTGGAGTACACCGTGGAGGCCGGGAGGCCCGACACGGTCACGGCGGACAAGCTGGAGGTCCTCCGCCGCCGCGGGACCACCCGGGTCAGCGTCAACCCCCAGTCCATGGAGGACCGGGTCCTGGCCGCTATCGGACGCCGCCACAGCGCGGACGACATCCGCGCCGCCGTGGAGCTGGTGGACCGCTTCGGCTTCCCCCATGTGAACATGGACCTCATCGCGGGCCTCCCCGAGGACACGCCGGAGGGCTTCCGCCGCACCCTGGACGAGGTCATCGGCTTCGGCACGGACAACATCACCGTCCACACCCTGAGCCTTAAGAAGGGGAGCCGTATCACTCTGGAGGGCACCCGCATCCCCACCGAGGACGAGGTGGCGGCGATGCTGGACTACGCCGACCCGGCCCTGCGCGGGGCGGGGTTCGCCCCCTACTACCTCTACCGGCAGAAGTATATGTCCGGGAGCTTTGAGAACGTGGGCTGGTGCCGCCCGGGGGGCACGGGGTGGTACAATATCTATATCATGGAGGAGCTCCACACCATCTTGAGCCTGGGGGCGGGAGGGTCGACGAAGATGGTGGACCCCGCCCGGGACCGCATCGAGCGGGTGTTCAACCTCAAGTACCCCCAGGAGTACGTCCAGCGGCCGGAGAAGATCGCGGCCAATCAGGCGGCGTTCCGGAGGTTCTACGAGGGGATTTGACGGGTGAACGCTGGGCTCCGCCCAGACCCGCCAGGGCTTTGCCCTGGACCCACCAGAGGCTCTGCCTCTGGACTCCGCCAGGGGCTGAGCCCCTGGACCCGCAAATCGCGCTTCGCGCCCGCCCGCTGCTGCCTGTCATGTTTTCACGCCCCCGCCGCATAGTTTACCATGAGAGGCGGCCGCCTCCCGCAATCCAGTAAAAAAGAGGTCGATCCATGTCCAGAGAAAAGAAGCAGTCCTTCATGGGCGGCGTCACGGTGATGGCCATCTCCACGGTGTTCGTGAAGATCTGCGGCGCGCTGTACAAGATCCCGCTCAACAACATCCTGGGGGAGGAGGGCGTCACGCACTTCATGAGTGCGTACAATATTTACACCTTCCTCCTGACCCTCTCCACCACCGGGCTCCCCCTGGCCCTCTCGAAGCTCATCAGCGAGGCCCACGCCACCGGACGGCGCACCCAGATGCGCCGCTGCTTCAACACGGCCATGGCCCTCTTCGCGGCCATGGGGGCGGCGGGCACGGCGGTGATGCTCCTCTTCACGAGACAGCTGGCGGAGCTCCTCAACAACCCCTCCGCCTACTGGCCCATCAAGACCCTGGGGGTGTCGGTGATCTGCGTGTCCATCATGTGCGCCTACCGGGGCTTCGCCCAGGGGCGGCAGAACATGGTGCCCACGGCGGTCAGTCAGTTCATCGAGGCGTTTTTCAAGCTCCTGGTGGGCCTGCCCCTGGCCTGGTACCTCATTCGGATGGGCCAGCCCCTGGAGATCGGCGCCGCCGGGGCCATCGTGGGCGTGAGCGCGGGCATCGTCCTGGCCATGCTCTATATGGTCCTCAACTACCGCAGGCACCGGGGCCCCATCCTCTGGGGCACCGACGTGCCCCAGAGCCACGGCGCCATCATCCGCCGCCTCCTGGGGCTGGGCATCCCCATCACCATCGGGCAGGCGGGGATGAGCCTGCTCAATATGGTGGACCAGTCGGTGATCCTGGGCCGCCTCCAGGAGGTCCTGGGCTACACCGAGCAGGCCTCCGCCGCCCTCTACGGGCAGTACTCCTTCAGCAACACCCTCTTCAACCTGCCCGCCGCCTTCCTGCCCGCCGTGTCGGTGAGCCTTATCCCGGCGGTGTCCGTGGCGGTGGTGCGGAAAAACCACGAGGAGGTCAACAAGGTCGTCACCACCAGCTTCCGGCTCATCTCCATGCTGGCCATCCCGGCGGGGGTGGGGCTCTCGGTGCTGGCGGGGCCGATTTTGCTCCTGCTGTACCCCGCGCGGCGGGAGACGGCCATCGCCGCCGCCTACCACCTCCAAATTCTGGGCGCGGCGTCCATCTTCGTGTGCATCATGCTCCTGACCAACTCCATCATGCAGGCCCACGGCAAGGTCCAGCTCCCCATCTTCACCATGCTTATCGGCGGCGTGGTCAAGGTGGCGGTGAACTACCTCCTGGTGGGCGACCCGGACATCAACATCAAGGGCGCGCCCATCGGCACCCTGGTCTGCTACGTGCTCATCGCGGCCATCAATCTGGCCATCGTCTACGGCCTGCTGGAGAAGAAGCCCAACTACTTCGCCATCTTCCTGAAGCCCGCCTTCGCCTCGGCGGCCATGGGGGCCACGGCCTGGGCGGTCCACGGCATCCTGGGCCGCACCCTCACCGGCGGATATCTGCGGGAGAGCCTCGCCACCTTCTTGGCGGTGGGCGCGGCGGTGGCGGTGTATGCCGTATTGGTCATCGCCCTGCGCATCATCACCCGGGAGGACCTGCGCATGGTCCCCGGCGGGGAGAAATTGGCGCGGGTGCTCCATATCCGGTAAAACGGCGGGGGGCTGGGAGACGCGGAGGATGGTGCGGGGGCGCACAATGCGCGCCCCCGCGGGCCTGTACGCGTCCCGCCCCCTCTCCGGATAAGAATCTCTATTAAATTTGCGGTTTTTAGCATAAAAACCTTGCAAGAGCGGGGAAAATATGTTAGATTATAGATTGCTGTATGCCCGGGGCCTGACCCCGCAACAAAAGAAACGAAGGAGACCATATCTATGAACAAGACAGAACTCATCAACGCCGTTGCCGAGCAGGCGGCCCTCTCCAAGAAGGACTCCGAGGCGGCGGTCAACGCGGCCCTGGAGGTCATCACCGCCGCCCTCAAGGACGGGGACAAGGTACAGCTCGTCGGCTTTGGGTCTTTTGAGGTGAAAAAGCGGGAGGCCCGGGTGGGCCGCAACCCCCGCACCAAGGAGGCCATCGACATCCCCGCCTCCAAGGTCCCCGTGTTCAAGCCCGGCAAGGCCCTCAAGGACGTGATCGCCCAGTCCTGAGCCCTGCCCGAAAAAGACTGCGCATAGGGGTGCGGCCCTCCGCCGCGCCCCTTTTTTGAAAGGAGACGCCATGCGTCTGGACAAATATCTGAAGGTCTCCCGCCTCATCAAGCGGCGCACCGTGGCCAACGAGGCCTGCGACAACGAGCGCGTCAGCGTCAACGGACGGCCCGCCCGGGCCTCCTACGAGGTGAAGGAGGGGGATATTATCGCCATCCGCTTCGGGGAGCGCACCCTCACCGTGGAGGTGCTCTCCGTACAGGACAACGTGGGCAAGGCGGACGCCGCCGCCCTCTACCGGGAAGTGCGGCCCTGAGTCCAAAAGCCCTCCGCAGGAGTTTGCCGCCCGCAGGCGGCAAATAAAATGGGATCGTTTTTCCCGCGGCGTGTACGTGGGAAAAACACTTTGCGGGCCGCGCCCGGCCCGGTCCTCCCTCTTCAAAAAAGGGGCGAAGCCACTTTTTTGACCCCCGTCATAAAATGGACAGACCCCCCATATACATGGAGAGAACAATGGATATGGGGGGATCTGCAATGCCTTACGAGGAACTGAACGTGCTGGGCCACCGGCTGGAGCTGGACGGCCGGGAGCGCCTTGTGGTCACCGGCGTGGAGGAGGTGGAGCGCTTTGACGAGGAGGAGATCGTCATGGCCACCACCGCCGGGACGCTGGTGGTGGGGGGAACGGGCCTGCACATCGGCAAGCTGAACCTGGACGGCGGGGAGCTCCACGTGGACGGCTCCATCCACACCCTGCTCTATGAGGACACCGCCCCCGGCGGACAGGGGGGCTTCCTGCGCCGTTTGTTCGGCTAGGGGCCTATGGGGAACTACATCTCCGTACAGCTGACCCTCTTCCTGCGCTCGATCCTGCTGGGCGCGGTGCTGGGCCTGGCCTACGACTGGGCGCGGGCCCTGCGCACCCTGGGCGGGCGGCTCTGGGGCGGCCTGCTGGACGCGGCGTACTGCCTGGGGGCGGTCTCGTCGGTGTTTCTCTTCGTCCTCGCCGGGGACGGGGAACTGCGCTTTTTCGTCCTCGCGGGGGCGCTGGGGGGCGCGCTGCTGTTTTTCATCCTGCTGAGCCGCCCGCTGCGGCCGGTGTGGGACTTCTGGGTGCAGGTTTTTTTGTCGCCGGTACGGCTCCTTTGTCGCTTTTTACAAAAAGGAGAGAGACGCGGCAAAAAATGCTTGTCCTTTTGTAGAAGTTGGATTATAATAAAATGGAAAGAGCGGCAGACTCCGCCGCGAGAAGGAGATGAGCAGATGGGGGACACCAGGAAGCGTCAGCCGCCCAGGGGCAGTCAAAAGAAGAGGGAACAGCCCAAGAGCAAGGTGACGCTGTGGCTGGTGGTCCTGCTGACCGCAACGGCCTGCGTCCAGCTGGTGGTGATGGCCGGGAAGATTCAGCGGGCCCGGGAGGAGGAGGCCGCCTACGCCGCCTACCTGGAGGAGCTGACGGAGACCAACGAACGGCTCAAGGAGGACATCGCCAACAGCGACGACCCGGCCCTCATCCAGGAGATCGCCCGGGACAAGTTGGGCCTGGTGTTTTCCGACGAGAAGGAGTTCCACTTCTCCAGCTGACGTTTCCGCGGGCGCAGAGGGGGCCTCTGTGTCCGCGGCTTTGTGCCTGCGGACTCTCGGGAGAGACGAAAAAAGAGCCGCTGTCAGGGACAGCGGCCCACGCGGGTGGGATATTGGAAAGCTTCCATCTGTATGATACCATATCCGTCCAGCCCTTGTAAAGAGGAAGTTTTGGCGGTTTTTGGGAAGTTTTGTTGAGATTTGGGGCCCGCCGCCCCCATGAGCAAGGCAGAGCCTTGCGAACAAAAAGTGTTTTCTTTTTCGCTTCCTTTTTCTTTTATTCATAAAAGAAAAAGGAAGATACGGAACTTACGAAGGAAGAAGAGGGAAGAAGCAGTGAGGACAGCGATCATAACAGACAGTGAAAGCGGCATCACCCAGGCGGAGGCCCGGCAGTGGGGCGTCTGGGTGGTGCCCATGCCGATTATTATCGACAATGAGATCCACTATGAGGGCGTCGGCCTCTCGGCGGAGGAAATGTTCCGGTACATGAAGGCCGGGCGGAGCGTGTCCAGCTCCCAGCCCGCCCCGGACGACCTCCTGAAGCTCTGGGACGAGGTCCTGGGGGAGGGGTACGATGAGCTCCTCTACATCCCCATGACCAGCGGCCTGAGCGGCTCCTGTCAGACCGCCGCCGCCCTTGCCGCCGGCTACGGCGGGCGGGTCCAGGTGGCGGACAACCACCAGATCTCCGTCCCCCAGAAGAACGCTGTCCGGGATGCCCTGGGCCTCATCCGGGCCGGTTACACCGCCGCCCAGGCCAGGGAGCGCCTGGAGGAGGCCGGGGGCGATACCCTGATCTACATCGGCGTGGACACCCTGGAGTACCTGAAAAAGGGGGGGCGCATCACCCCTGCCGCCGCCGCCATGGGCGCCGTGCTGGGCATCAAGCCCCTCCTGGCCATCCGGGGGGAGAAGCTGGACGCCTTCGCCAAGGTCCGGGGGACCAAGCAGTGCAGGGCGCGGCTCATGGAGGCCATGGTGAAGAGCGTCTCCGAGTACCGCGCCCGGGGCCTGGACATCCGCATCGACGCATCCGGGAGCTTCGAGACAGCGGAGGAGCAGGCCGAGTGGTGCGCCCTCGCCGCCCAGACCTTCCCGGGGGAGGACATCCACTTCGACCCCTTGGCCCTCTCCATCGCACTGCACACCGGGCCGGGGGCGTTCGCCATGGGGATCAGCAGGAAGATTCTGCCGTGAGGGGTTTTTACAAATGAATGTTGGGCTTCGCCCAAACCCACCAGGGCTCTGCCCTGGACCCACCAGAGGCTTTGCCTCTGGACTCCACCAGGGGCTGAGCCCCTGGACCCGCAAAAAGGGAGACACGCCCAGCGTGTCTCCCTTCCTTTTTATCCCAACCGGACTTCCTTGGCCTCCTCCGGGAGGAAGCAGCCCTTCAGGTCGTACTTGTTGTACCCGCTGAAGTCGCTGAGGGCCCGGCCCGCTAAGAAATAGCTGCGGATGAACCGCTTGCCGTCCACGCAGGTCCAGTTCTCCTGGTCCCAGCTGAGGTAGCCGTCGGCGTCGGTGCGCTTCTCCGCGAAGATGAGGTCCACCTGGCGGTTCTTGTTGGCCACCAGGTCGATGATCTCATCCACAGTCAGGTCCAGCTCAGTCTTGTTGATGGTGTCGATGACTTTCATGCCTCGGTCCCCCTTACCCGATATACCCGGCGGCCTTGAGAATTTCCTGGGCCTTGGGCAGGTTGGCCTCGCTCATCATCACCAGGGGGCCGGTGCAGCCCATGCCGGTCTCGGCGTAGATGCCGGCCTTCCACAGGGCCTTGGCGGCGTCCTCCAGGTCCATGACCTCGATGCCGGGGATGCTGGCGGTGCAGGGCTCGGCGGGGGGGGCCTTCACGTCCTCGTCCTCCGCGGCGGCGCCCTTGGCCGCGGCCTTGCGGGCCTCCAGGATCTTGGTGAGCCCGGCCTTCTCGGCGGCGGCGAACTCCCTGGCGGCCACGTCGAACACCTTGTTCTTCACCAGGGTGCCCGCGAACTCCAGGGCGTTGGCCACCAGCGGCGCGCCGCTGGCCCGGGACACGATCAGCACCAGCTTGTCATAGCCGGGGCCGATGCCGGGGCCGTAGCCGTAGCCCGCGGCCTCGAAGCTGCCGCCGGTGGTGTAGGCGGAGAGCATCTTCACCACCACGTTGCCCGTGAGGCTGTCGCAGACCAGCACGTCGGGCGTGCCCTGGAGCACGTCGTTGCCCCGGAGCACCGCGCCGCCGTCCGCCCGTGCGGACTCCGCCCAGCGGAACTGGTAGCCGCCCTCCTTGAGCTGGTTGAGGGCCATCTCGGTCTGCCGGGCCCCGTCCACGTTCAGGATGCCCACGGTGGGGTCCTTCACGCCGCAGGCCTTGGCGGTGATGATGCCGTAGACGGCGTTTTTGATCATGCCCTCGATCCGGTCGGCGCTGGCGGTGCCGGTGGAGGTGGCGATGAACATCTCCCTGCCCTTGGCGGGGGTGACAACCCGGCCCACGGTGGAGACGCCGATGGGGAAGGGGAAGTGCATGGTGACCGCGCCGTCCACCTCGTGCTTTTCCACCATCTCCTCCATCTTCTTGTGGCCCTCGTCCTCGTTGGAGACATGGATGGTGGTCACGCCCTCGGCCTCCAGGGTGCCGATGTAGTGGACGTCCACGCCCCGCTTGGCGGCGGCCACGGCGGCGGCCATGGCGTTCTCCTCGCCGTGCTCGCTGCCCATGCCGGTCAGGGCGATCCGGGGCCTGGGGCCGAAGGAGCCGGTCTCCAGCCCCTCCGCCATCTCCAGGAACGCCTTGG
>CAJUOA010000006.1 GCA_910587785.1 uncultured Oscillospiraceae bacterium
GTCCTTTCCTCGCGTATTCTCTGGCTGCGGCTTTCATCTCCGGGGTCCAGCTTTCCGCCCTGGAACGGTCTGCCCACCGTTTAATGGTTTGAGTGCCGTCCTTGAACAGAAATACTAGAGTGTTATTGCCTTCGGCACGAATAGCCGTTATTTTATCGTGGAGGGCCTCTGCGTCAAATTCATCCAGCCCCAGCACCTCCGCCGCAGCTTTTTCAAGCGTTCCCTCCGGTATCTGCTTGGAGGCGCAGGCTCCTTTGCCGTAGATGTTGAAAGTGCTGCAAATCCACACCGGGCCGGTGCGGGTCACCTTTCGCCGGTAGCCCTTGCCGCAGGTGCCGCAGACGATCATCGAAGTGAATGGATACTTGGCAGGGCCGCGTTTGGTCTTGTTGTGCTTGGCGGAGCGCCGGGCCATCTCCGCCTGCACCGCCTGGTAATCCTCCATGCTGACGATGGCCTCGTGGGTATTCTCGGCATGGTACATCGGCAGTTCACCCCGATTGGGCAGCGCCTTTTTGGTGATGTGGTTCTCTCTGAATGTGGTTTGGAGGAGCAGATTGCCGGTGTAGGAGTAGTTCCCCAGCACATTCCGAACGCTGGAGCGGCACCAGGCATGGCCGTTGCGGGAGGTCTTTCCCTGGGCATTCAGTTTTTTCATGATGGTCTCGATGCCCATGCCGGAGAGGTAGTCGGTGAATATGTTCCGCACGATCTCGGCCTCCTCCGGCTTGACAATGTAAACACCGTTCACATACTTGTACCCCAGGACCTGACCGGACCAAGGCATCCCTTCCTCGAAATTCTTCTTGATGCGCCATTTTTGATTTTCGCTGGCGGAGAGGCTCTCCTCCTGGGCGTAGGATGCCAGAATGGTAAGCATCAACTCGCCGTCTGCGCTCATGGAGTGAATGTTCTGTTCCTCGAAGTAAACATCCACCCCCAGCGATTTCAAATCTCGGACGGTCTGGAGCAGCACCACCGTGTTCCGGGCGAACCGGGAGATCGACTTTGTGATGATAAGGTCGATGTTCCCGGCGCGGCACTCGGCCAGCAGCCGCTGGAAATTCTCCCGGTTCTCCTTTGTGCCGGTCAGGGCCTCGTCTGCGTACACCCCGCAGTAGAGCCAGCCTGGGTGGTTCTGGATGAGGCCGCTGTAGTAGCTGACCTGGGCCGAAAGGGAGTGGAGCATGGCGTCCTTGCCGGAGGACACTCTGGCGTAGGCCGCGACCCGTGTTGCCTTGGGCTGGGCCGGAACTTTCAGTCCCATTTTCTGAATAATGCGTTCCAAAAAATCACCTCCTTGGTGGCCACATATTCGCTCTAAACCGCAGATTTATCAAGCAATAGAACGGAAAATGCTATCCAAAGACAGGCCGTACTTTTTGGTCATAATTGTATCGATTTCAGCGTACTCACTCTCGGTGATGATGCCCTGGTGGAGCATACCCTTGGCGAGATTCATCGCCGCTTTGTACGAAGCCAAATTGCGGAAGAACTCCTCGGACACGTCTACACCCCCTTCCGCCGCGCCTCGGCGTAACAGGCACGGGAGCAGTATTTCCGATGGTCATTGCCATAGCTGTCAAAGGGTTGACCGCAGTGGACACAAGTGAAGTGATAGATGGCCTTGCGTTTGACCGACTCCGGGTGGCTGTTCCACCAGGCCATGCGGCAGATGTCCGAGCAGAATTTTTTCTCCCTATAGTGAGGGGTGCGCACCAGCTTGGCTCCACATTGGAGGCACAGTTTTTCCTCGCCGTTCGGATTCCTCCGGCAGACCGATTTGACCGTATTCAGCGAGTAGCCGGTGAGGACAGCAATCTTCTTATAGCCCAGCCCCTGTTCCCGATATTGTAAAATTTCTTTTGATTTTTCTGTCGCCATAAACATTACCTCCTCACAGGTAGGCCACAGTAAATGAAAATTCGGACGGTTCCGGCGTAAAAAATCAAGCCCACCGAGGGAAACTTCCCCCGATGGGCTGCAAAATGAGCAAAAACAATAACCAGCAGCCAAGGCTATGGCTACTGGTTCATTGCAATTGAGGTTATCTGGTGTTAAAATGGTCGTGATACCGCTTGAGCATCACACAGAACTGCTCACGGGTCAGCGGGGAGCGGAGCATGAGGTCGCCGTCTGTATCTCCCAGCAGGAGTCTGTTCTCCGTGGCCCAGGACACAGCTTCCCGCGACCAGTCAGCCGGATCATTGTCGAGCCTCTTTTCAGACGCTGTGAGCGCGGCCTTTACATCGGCCCGGAACCCGTCCATGGTGTAGGACAGGCCGAGCTGTGTCCAGAGATGCTCCGGGTCGCCGTGGTTAGAGGCGATACCCCTGCCATGACCCTCCCGGTGGGATAGGATCACCCCGTCCGCCAGCGGGTCGAGGGAGAACTGCTGGCACAGCATAGCAAACAGCTCCACCGCCGCCTGATAGGTGGTGCGGGCCACCGCACGGGCAGTGGCGAGGTCGGAGCAGGTGAATGTGGAGCCTCCGGTGTAGCGGATGCAGGCCGGTTCGCACATCTCTACCCCAATATGGGTATTGTTCCCACTGGCTCCGCAGTGCCAGCCCCGGTGATCCCAGGGGAGCGTCTGGTGGACTGTTCCGTCATTCCCATCAATGAAAGCGTGAACGCAGGCGCTTTTGAAATCGCTGCGGTTCCAGTTACGGATGAACGCTTCCGCGCTGGACTGGGGACAGCCCACGGAGTGGAGCATCAGCCCCCTGACTGTGATCTTCCGGCCAGCAGTGTAACAGGGATTCTTTGTAAGGATCGACTGCACCAGCGTCATTCGTCCTCACCGCCCTCCGCCCGGTCGTGGATCTGCGCCAGAACGTCCCGCAGCTTTTTCGGAATGGGCAGACCCAGATGAGCGGCATTCTCCAGCAGGGACACACCCTCGTTGGAGAGGTAAAAGAAGATCACCGCCGTGCGCAGGACGCTCCCATCGCCAATGATCTGCGTGTCCAGAATGTGTCCCGCGCCAACCAGGACGAAGATCAGCACCTTCCGGCAGATGCCCCGGAAGCCTACCTTGCTGGACAGCTCCTTGTCGCTGACGGCACACATGACCCCGGTGATGTAGTCCACCACGGCAAACACCACCAGGGCGATGAGCAGTCCATCGCAGCCGCCCAGGAAGTAGCCCAGCCAGCCGCCAACGGCGGCGAAAATCAGTTGTACCATGTTCCAAAACTCCTTCATAGCTTTACTCCTCCTTGAACTCCACGAAGGGAGCCATTACTTCCATGTCGTTGACGGAGAGCCGCAGGTCCTCCGTTATGGGGATCACCATAATGGGAATGTCCAGCGTGATCTCCATATCCAGCAGCTCGTCCAGTTCGGCGATCACCTTCTCCTCCTGACCATCCTCGAAGGTGTAGTCACCGTTTCCGTCCGGGGTGCCATATTTGTCGAGGATCTTCTGCCTCTGCTGGGAAAAGAAGTCCGCCTCCTTCTGGATGGCATCAATGCTCCGCTTGAGCCTGTAGGCCAGCCGCAGACTCAAGTCCCCGGCGGACAGTTTGGACAGTGCCGGGATCGCCAGGACGATGGTGCGCATGGTCGTTTTCAAAATGATCTCCTCCTAACTGATCAGGCCGTAGCCTTTTAGTGCGTTGATGAGGGCGTTGAGGGACGTCGCCACCGTGCTGGCGGACACACTGGAAGACGTGGAACAGGTGCTGACGCTCTTCCTCCGGGACGCGCTCACGCCGAAGAAGCCCAGGTAGGCGGAACTGTTGCCCAGATTCAGTGTCCCGCCCTGTACCGTCAGTCCGGTGAAGTAGCCCCAATAGAAGGGATAGCTGCTGGTGCCGATGTAGGAACCGTAGCTGGACCCGGTGTGGCTAGGGACAAGCTGCCGGGAGCTGTTGTAGGTCAGGTAATAACTGGTACTGGTCCCGCCAGCGTACAGCCGGTAGATAGAACTGGCCTTTGCATAGCTACTGAGAGAGCTGGTAGTGGCATATCCGCTCAGGGAACTGGTCGTAGCGTAGTTGCTGGGATTGAACTGCGTCCCATTGATATACAGATTGGTGATGTAGGCATACTGCCAGGGATAGGCCGAGCTGCCCAGATAATATCCAGTGCTGGCCTGCGGGACGAACTGCTTGCTGCTGTTCATGGTCGCGTAGATGTCGGCATTGTAGTTCACCCGGTTTCCATAGATGCGCAGGCCGTCCAGCATGATGGCGTACACATACAGAAAGTTCCATTTATAGCTGGAGGAGCCAAGGTTCAACTCCTCGTTCTTGGCGGGAATAATGCCGAGGTAGTTGAGCGTCATGCCGTAGAGGGAGCTGCTGTTGGGGGTGATGGTGACGCTGTTGGTGTAGCAACCGGCCCAGAGGTGGGTGGCATCTCCAAGGCTGTAAAGGCTGGAGGTTCCCGGCCTCATGTAGTAGGACGAGGCGTTGTGGATGGAAATTCCCTCATTGGTGTCGCCCCAGCGGTTGAAGGTGATAGTCGTACCCTTGATGAGCAGCTCCGTGTAGGCGTTCGAGCTGTTGTTGCCGCCAATATACATGGTCGCAGTGCTGGAGCAGTCGATGGCGGTTTTCACACCGGAACTGTCGTAGATTTTAGAGACCTTCAGACTGCCGACATCGATCCGATCGGCGGTGATTTTCCCCGTCTTGATGCAGGCCCCGTCAATGGTCGTGGTCCCGCCGGACAGCCCCGCGAAGGTCACATACCCGGTGAACTTGATGTCTCCGCTGGAAAGGGTAGCAGTGCCAGCGGTCAGTTTGAAGGAACTGGAGGTCTCCCCGTTGGTGACTGAGAGCCGGATGCTCTTGGCGTACTGCTCGATGGTAGAGATGTGCCTCTCGGCCCCCTCCAGCCCCTCCTCGGTGGCGGTGATGCGGGTGTTGAACCCGCCCACCGTCAGGCTCAGTTGGGCCACGTTCCCCTCGGCGGTCTTGATACGGGCATCGAAACCACCCACCGTCTGCTTCAGCTCGGACACACCGCCCTCCGCCGTGGTAATGCGGGTATCGAAGCCGGAAACGGTCTGGGTCAGGGAGGACAGGCTTCCGTCCATCTTCTGGATGGTGGATTCCAGCTTCCCGTTCGCCGCCCGGAACTCCTGCTTGATGTCCTCCATCCGGTCAGTAGTGGCGGCGAGGAGGTTCGGCACATAGTCGCCCACCTCCACCCGGACGGTGTAGCGGTAGAACGGGTTATAGGTGATGGCGACGATCCTTGTGTCCACCGACACACCCATGGGGCGGTAGGTGATGTTCACCTCGTCCCCGGCTTCCAGATCAGCCATCTTGAACAGAGAAATTTCATAGGACTGCGTATTCTCCCGGCTGTCCAAGGTGACAGAGAGATCAGTCACATTCTTGCCGTCCATGAGAACTTTGCGGACGGAGCTGCCCCGGTGTTTCCGCAGGCTGATCTTGTAGCCGTCATACTCCACTTCACAGCCGCAGGCGTCAATGAATCGCATGAGAGCATTGCGGCGGTTCAGCGTCCCCTCGGTAAAGGCCACCTCCACATTATCAGTGGCTTCGCATACACCAATGGAGAACGGAGTACCGGAGAGCAGCCTGTTCAAGCCGCCCAAAGGCGTACCCTCGTAGACAAAGGTGACGAGGTTGTATTGCTCGTCATTGAGCAGATAGGAGATGTGTTCGCACTGGGCTGTGGTGACGGGCAGGCCGTTGGTGATCTGCCGTGCCACCCGGACGATGGTGTACGCCTGCCCCTCCAGCCATGCCGTCATGCCGGGGAGCAGCTTCTGGGAGCGGGGGGCCAAGACGGAGAAATCCAGCGTCCTCTCCCCGGAGAGCCGGTCAACCAGGGATGCAGAGAGAACGCTGTGAAAGTCATACAGCTTGGATGTCCCTTGGTAGATGTCGATTTGCATAGATTCCTCCTTCCTTATCCCACACCGAGGTTCCGCACGTAGACTTGGTTCTGGGACCACTGAATCTCAGCCAGGATGCGGGAGAGCGTTGCGCCGTTGATCGTCAGGGGAATGGTCACATTGAACGCATGACTGCCGACAGCGGCGGCAGGAACATCGCCGATACTGGTGTCAATGTTGAAGTCAGTGGGGATGGCATTCCTCATGTCCTTCTCCACATCCTTCATGGCGTCCAGAAAACCAACGCCCATGCCTGCGCCCATGTTCTCGCCGATCCCGGCGAACACGGTGGACGGGGAGTGGATGCCGAGAAAGCCCTTCACGCCGTCCACCAGACCGCTCACCCAGCCCGTCACCTTGTCCGACAGCCAGGAGATCATGGAGGAGATGCCGTCCCAGATGCCTTTGACCAGATTGACGCCCACCTCCATGATGTCAGGAGCGGAGCCGGTGAAGGCGTCCACGATGCTGGCAATGATCTTCGGCACAGCCTTGACGATCTCAATGATGATGGTAGGCAGGTTCTCAATGAGGGCTACGAACAGTTCCACACCAGCCAGAATGATCTTGTCAATGTTCCCAATGAGCGCGTCTACGATGCTGGAAATGATCTGGGGGATAGCCTCCACAATGGTCGTGATGATAGAGGGCAGATTTTCGATGAGGGCCACCAGCAGCTCCACACCGGCATCGATCAGTTGCGGGATGCTCTCCACAATGGCCGTGAGGATGCCCTCAATGATCTGCGGAATGGCTGCTACAATGGCGGCGATGATCTCCGGCAGGGCCTCCACCAAGGAGGTCAAAAGCTGTATCCCGGCATCAATAATTTGTGGGATGGCTCCAATGATGAACTCCACGATAGCCGTGATGATCTCCGGGAGAGCCTCCACCAGAACGGGTATGGCCTCCAGCAGCCCCTCCGCCAGCCCGGTGATGAGTTGGAGCGCGGCATCCAGCAGCAGCGGCAGATTCTCGATGAGTGTTTGCACGATCTGGGTGACGATCTCCACCACCTTGGGAACCAGCTCCGGGCCAGCCTCCGCGATGCCCTGGGCCAGCGACACGATGATCTGCATCCCGGCCTCTATGAGCATGGGGAGCAGTTCCACCAGGGCGGCGATAAGCTGGGTGATGACCTCCGTGATGGTAGGCATCAGCTCCGGCACAGCTTCCAGGATGCCCTGGGCCAGAGCCTGGATGATGGCGGGCGCACCAGCCAGCACCGCCTCGGCCACCGTGCCGACCAGCGTGACTACTTGGGGGATCATGGTGCTGATGCTCTCAATCATGGAGGTGACGCCGCTCTCGATCTCCTCCGCCGCGTTGTCGTTCCCGGCGATCAGGTCGGAGAAGCCGTCCATGATGCTGACCAGGCCGGGGAGCATATCGGAGGTGATCCGGTTCTTCAGCCCACCAAACGTGTTGTTTAGGCGGCTCAAACTGTCCTCAAATGCGGCACTGGCGGCAACGGCCTCGTTGCTCATGACCATGCCGTAGTCCTGGGCCTCCTTTTTGAGCGCGGCGGTATCCCCGGCGGTCATGTTGAGGACTGCCGCCATATCCGTGGCGGATTTGCCCAGGAGATCGGTGGCTGCGGAGGTACGCTCCGCGCCGGAACCCATCTCCTGGAGGGCGGCTATCACCACATCAAGCTGCTGTTCCTGGGAGAGGCCGTTCAAGTCCTCGATGGACAGTCCCACGGCATCCAGTTTCTCTGCAGCGGACTTGGAGCCGTTGGCGGCATCCGCAATGACTCCGGAGAGGGTCTTCATCCCAGCCTGGAGGTTATCCACGTTCGCGCCGCTGCGCTCGAACACATAGGCCCACTCCTGGTAGGCTTCCGCGCTGATGCCGATCTTCTGGGAGGTCTTGTCGATCTTGTCCCCAGCGGAGGCAGTCTCGTTCGCCATGTCCCAGATGGCCTTCCCTGCCGCCACAGCCGCCGTACCAATTGCGGTGACGGCGGCAGCGGTGGCCTTTGCAACGGTTCCGAGGACGCTCTTGAACTTCTCGAACTTTCCCCCGGCATCCTCCGCCGCATCGCCGCTGTCCTCCACCGCATCGGAGAAATTCTCTGTGCTATCCCCAGCGGCATCCATCTCATCCGTCATACCCTGGATGGCCTGCTCATTACCGGATAGCTCCCGCTCCATGCTGTTAAGGGCGGCTTCAGCGTTATTGAGCTGAATCTGCCAGTTCTGTGTGCGGCGGTCGTTTTCACCGAAAGACTCAGCGGCATTGTCCAGGGCAGCACGGAGGGTGTCGATCTTCTGGCGCTGTGCCTCGATCTCCTTGTTTAGCACCTGGTTCCGGGCGGTGAGTGCCTCCACAGAATTGTCATTTTTGTCAAACTGGGACTGCACCAGCTTCATTTCAGAGCCGAGGACTTTGAAGGACTGGTTGATCTCCGAGAGCGCGGATTTGAACTCTTTTTCGCCCTCCAGACCGATTTTCAGGCCGAAACTAGCAGCCAACTAACTCGCCCCCTTTCAGAACCCTGCAGGGATGATCTCATCAATGGTCAGATTTTGCTTGGGCTTGGCCCAGCCCATGAACTGCCGATGGCACTCCCACAGGTCCAGAAGCTGACCGAATGGCATCCGCCACACCTCGTCCTGGGAGAGATGGAGCTGGGCGATGCCGTAATAGAGCAGCCGGGTAAACAGCTCCGCACTGCTTACCCGGCCTGTGTGTTTTTTCCGTCCGGCTCACTCTCCACGTTCCGTTTCGTGCCCCGGTACATGGCCTGCATGATGGCGTTTTTGCACCCGGCGAGGTCGAAGGGGGAGGTGAGCAGTTCCACCGCCTCGGCGGTCAGCTCCGGCTTCCGGTCATCCGGATGCCGCAGATTGTGTACCAGGATGCTCTGATTTGCCAGCAGGGTGATGAGCCAGACGATCTCGTCCAGGGCCATCTCGAAGTTCTCGGACTTCATCAGCTTATCGCCCAAATTTTCGAGGCCACCATACCGGGCAGCAATCTCCTTGGTAGCTTTGGTAGTCAGCAGGAGCGTGAACTCCTCGCCGCCGATAGTGATATTCGCAGTACGTTCCGTATCCATGATCAGACCTCCTCCGCCGTATAGGACGGCTCGTATACTTCGTCATACCATCCGGTGATGGTGGCGGCGGTTACATCCTTGTCGCCCTCTGTGACCTCCGCTTTCCAGGGATGCTTGCCGCTGGCATCCAGCTTGTTCCGGCGCAGGATGGTCCCCTCGATGGTGGGCGTGGAGAAGGTGATCCCATCGCCCTTGGTCGCCAGGTTGGTGGCGGGGATGCCGAACTTCACCCGGTACAGCCAGAAGTAGCGGTAGTTCCCGTTCGCCTTTTTCGCCCGGAAGCCGATAGCCACCGGACTGCCGCCGTCCTCGCTGGCGGAGATCACCACATGGTTGCTGTCGATGGTGGAGCCGGTGAGAACGGACGCCGCCTCCGCGCCCAGGTCATCCACACCCAGGGTCAGCTTGCCGCTCTTGAACTCCTTCACGATCTCCGCCGCTCCGTCATCCGCGTAGAGCGTGGCCTCCGCCAGCTCCACGGATAGGTCTGCGGAGATGGCCTTTGCCAACTGGAGCGGCTTGCCGTAGGTTTCGATGCCGCTCTCGGCTTCGGTGATGGGCGCATAGAAAAGCCTGTCCAGGCCAATCGTAGCCATAGGTCATACCTCCATTTCGTAAGATTTCGCCACGTCGATGGCGTAGTGAAAATAGCCGGTGTCATCCTCGCGGGAGACATACCGGCGGTCTGTGATGCCGATGCCCACAGCCAGCAGGGCGCGGACGATCTGATCCTTCCGCTCCATGTAACTGCCTTTGGCGTATAGCGAGATACGCACCTCCTGGACATCAAACTGAGGACGGTTGTCCGCATGAAGGGTAAAGGAATCCGCCAGTGGTGTGAGGATCAGATACTCATCCGGGGCAGTCCCGGTAAACACGCCGGTCTCCACAGGGATGCCGATGCCCTCCGCCAGAGCGTTCAGTTCCGCCAGCAGACTCACAGCTTCCCCACCTCCTCGTCAAACACCTGCCGCATGGCGGCAGCACAGCTATCACGGGTAGCTGTTTTCGCAGGCTTCAGAAAGGGCTTGGGCGGCTGGCCGTGTTTGCCGTATTCAATGATGTTTGCGATCTTGGCGTTGCTCTCGCCATCCGAACGCAGCTCGGCGAAGCCCACCTTCACGTTGAGGATGCCGTCCGCGTCCTGCTTTACCTCCGATGTACCCAGCGATTCCAACAGTTCCCCGGTGGAGCGGGACGGCTCCCGTGTGCCGCTGCCAATGACAGCACGGAGATTGTCTCGGATTTTTGCCTCCACTACCTCCGCACCAGCCTCCAGCATCTTCTCACAGATAGCGTCGGTCTGCTTGCCCAGCTTGGTCAGCTTCCGCAGGAACTCATTGGGCAGCTTCACCGTCACTTCAGCCACTGGCGGTCACCTCCTTTGCCAGCACTTCCAGATACATCCCCCGGCCCTTCACGTCCTCCACGCTGGTGATATTGAACCGTGTATCCCCACAGCGGATAAAATGAGCAGTCGTAACAGTGAGGCCAGGGATACACCGGAATCGGAAGAGGTCGGTGGCCTCGGAGAAGGCGGCGCGGTTGGCCCACTTCTCGCTGCCGTGCCGCCCCTCTCGGTATGCCCGGAGGGAGGCCACCGCCACATCCTCCGTGGTGGCGAACCCCTCCGGGTCCTTGGTTTTCCTCGGCTCTACGATGTCGATGAAAGTGTTCATCTTCCCGAATGACATAGCTACACCTTCCAATCCCGGTCCAGCCGCAGCAGGAGATTGACCGTGTTCCATACTTGTTGCGCGGCGTTGGTGTTGTCCGCGAAGAAGCCGCCGGTGGAGCCATCCCGGCTCTCGTAGAAGTGGCTGGCCAGCATGATGACCGCCTGCTCCGTGGTGGGCGGCATGGGATTTTCGCTGTAGCTGCCCTCCGGAATATGCTGGTAGCTCTCCGCATAGGCAATGGCGGCGGTGATGTACTGCATGAGCAGCACATCATCCGCATCGTGGTCCAGAATGAGATTCGCTTTGACCTTCGCCAGTAACTCCTCCATCACTTCGCCGCCTTGATGGTGAGGAGCTGGACGGCCTCCGGCAGCACCAGCTTGCCGTCCACCCGCTCCTTGGCCACAAAGCCCACCATGCCGTTCCCGGCGAACAGCTCCTTCAGCTCGGCGAACGAGCGGGTCCCACGGTCGCCGATGTTGTAGTAACTGAAATCGCCGAAGGCGATGGCGGGCTTGCCAGCGGTGATGGTCGGGAAGTAGGGAGAGGTGTGGATGGCGTAGCCGAACAGACGGTCCGGCTCCCCAGCCTGGTAGGAGGGCTGCCAGAGGTACTGGCCGTTGTTGTCCTTCAGCTTGCGCAGTACCGCCAGCGTCTGGTCGTTGGTGAGGAAGGCGGCGTTCTTGCGGTAGGGCCTCTTGAGGGCGTAGACCAGGTCGATGACCTCGTCCGCCGTGATGGAGGCCCCGGCGGTGGTGACGGCGGTCTGCGCCCCGCCGGTCGCCGCCAGCAGGCCCAGGGGCTTGCCGGAGCCGTCCCCGTTGATGAAAGCGTCCTCCTCTGCGTTGCCCAGGGCCTTGGCGAACTGGGCGATGATGTAGTTCTCCAAGCCGAAGGCGTTGTCGTAGAGCAGCTCCTCGGTGACCTTCACCGCCACATGGAGCTTGTGGGCGTCCAGGCTGATCTGGGCGAAGGTGGCGTCCCCGAAGGTGAGCGCACCGCCCTCGTCGATCCACGCGGCGGCGGGCTTGGTGGCGGCGATGTTGATCTTGTGTTCGCCGCTGGTGGTGATGCGGTGGCCCAGCCTGCGCATGATGTTCTCCTCGGTCAGCCCATCGATGAGCCGGGAGTCGTACTCCTCCGGCACCAGGTAGCCGCCGTTGGCATCGATGCCCTCCTGGAGAACGTTGCTCACCTGGCGGAAGTTGGTGCGCAGGGCGGTGAGCATGGCCTCCTTGTAGGCTTTGGAGGCCCGCCCGGTTTTAGGCTCGTCCTGGTCGGAGCCGCCCAGGGGCTTGCCGGTCAGGGGGCTGGCGGTGGGCTTGGACAGTTCGGCGTCCAACGCCTCCTGCCGTTCCAGACGGGCGATCTCCCTGCCCAGGTCGGTGATGTCCTGCTCCATGCGGGTGTAGGCGGCATCGTCCTCGGCGGACAGGACGCCCTTCTCGTTGCGGTGGCTGTCCAGGAACGCCTTCGCAGCCGCCCACGCCTTGGCCCGCTTCTCCCTCAGTTCCAGAATGGTCATGATGTGTTCCTCCTTAAAATTTCAAAAGTTCAAGCCGCTCCATCAACGTGTCGATGGAACGGCCTGTGGGTGTGGTATTCGGTTTTTCGATGCGGCACTTCGCTGCGATCTTCCCCATGAGGGAATTGACCACCGCTGCCGGGGAATACAGCATGGAGCCTGCGGGCGGGGCCTCGTCCCCAGCCTGGGCGCGGGACAGGATGCCGTCCGCAAAGTCCAGCTCCACCGCTTTGTTCGCGTCCATCCATGTTTCGCTGTCCATGAGGTGGGACAGCTTGGCGCGACTGAGGCCGGTCTTGATCTCGTAGGCGTTGATAATGGAGTCCTTGACGGCTTCCAGCATAGCAATGGCTTTCTCCATCTCCCCGGTATCGCCCCAGGCGACCGTGGCCGGGTTGTGGATCATCATGGTGGACACCGGGGACATGAGGACCTTGGTGCCAGCCATGGCGATGACGGACGCGGCGCTGGCGGCGATGCCGTCAATTTTCACGGTCACATCGTGGGGATAATCCATGAGCATATTGTAGATTTGCGCCGCCGCCACGCAGTCCCCGCCGGGACTGTTGATCCAGACGGTGATGTTGCCGTTGCCAGACATCAGCTCGTCTTTGAAAAGCTGCGGAGTCACATCATCGTCATACCAGCTATCTTCGGCGATGGTGCCGTTGAGGAACAGCGTCCGTTCCTCCGAGGCCGTCTCCGTCGCCGCCTTCACTTTCCATTTCCAGAATTTTTTCATCGGAATCCTCCTCTCCTGTCGTAGTGGTATCTGCAAAAGCCCCCGCGTCCTTCAGCGGGAGCATATTGCCGTTGATGAGGTACAGGTCGCCGCCCTCCTCGGCGGGGATGCGGTCCAGGTTCTCCAGCTCCCGGATGTCGTTGGCGGACATCCAGCCGTTCTGCCGACCGATGGCATAGCCGTTCATCCGGCTCTGGTAGTCGCCCCGGAGCAGCCCCTCCAAGTTGAATTTCACAAAGTAGGTGGCCTTTTCCTCCTGGGTGAGCAGCGACCGCTGGATGGACTGCTCCCAACGGATTACCCACGGTTCCAGCGTGTATTTTACGAACTCCAGCGACTGCTGCTCAATATTAGAAAAGCTCGACTTTTCCAGATCACCGACCATGTGTGGCGGCACCCGGAAAATTCGAGCGATCTCATTGATTTGAAATTTTCGTGTTTCAAGGAACTGCGCCTGCTCCGGCGAGATGCCGATGGGCGTGTATTTGAGCCCCTCTTCGAGAACTGCAATTTTGCCTGAATTGGCGCTCCCTCCGAACTGGCTCATCCAGTTCTCCCTGAGTCGCTGGGGGTCCTTGATGGTGCCGGGGTGTTCCAGGACGCCGCCCGGAGCCGCGCCGTTGGCGAAGAACTTCGCGCCGTACTCCTCACAGGCAATGGCCATGCCGATGGCGTTCTTCGCCATGGCGATGGGCGAGTAGCCCACCAGCCCGTCAAAGCCCAGGCCGGGGATGTGCAGCACATCCGAGGGCCGGAGGATGACGATCTGGTTCTTGTCACGGATGGCCTCGTCCGTCCCCCGCTGGTAGCTGTAGTAGAGCTGGCCCCGCTCGCCCCGGTCCACGGTCATTTTGTTGGGCATGAGGGGGTACAGTGCCACCACCTCGCCTTTGCCGTTGCGGATGACCTGGGCGTAGGCGTTGCCCCAGAGGAGGAGATGGGTCATGAGAGTTTCCCGGAACACGAAGGAACTCATTTCCGGGTTAGGCTCGTCATGGAGCAGAAGGTACAGCGGGTGGCCGATGGCCTTCTCCTTGCCGCCGTCCCCGGTGTAGCGGTACAGATTCAGCGGCAGGCCAGCCACGGCCTCCGCCAAGATACGGACACAGGAGTACACCGCCGTCATCTGCATGGCGCTCCGCTCGGTGACAGTCTTGCCGGAGGTGGAGCCGCCGAAGTAAAAGGTGTAGCCGCTCCCGGCGGTGCGGTTCTGGGGAGCGTCCCGCGAACGAAACAGACTGCTGAGAAGGCCCATAAAAATTACACTCCTTGTTTAAGATTTTGATTGACAAATTGCAGGATGTGTGGTACGCTGTGTGTACCGATTTAGTACACGTGATGCACCGAGATAATAAAGGAGGACATAGATATGGCAAGACCGTTTGTATTTCCTGACCCCAATGATCGTTCGCCTAACGATCCGAGCGTAATCGTAAGCCCTACTCAAGTTCTTGGCATTTACAAGCAGTACACTGGTGACAGGATGGAGCGAGTTACTGCCAAAGTGCAGGAGTGGTTTTGTGAAAAGGCTGAAACATATGGCTGGGATGTAGCACGCTTTTCTGGAAACCAGTGTTTCTTAGAGGTCAAGCTTGAAAAAAAGCAACTTCCCGAAGATTGATATAGTTTTTAACGGTAACCACCTATCAGAAATGGTAGGTGATTACCTTATATAAAGGACGCCTTTCTTTTGGAAAACAGAGGATGCTGTGATAATATAAGAACATACTCATTTGAGGGGGGGGAACTGAAATGACAGAAACACTTAAAGAAATATCCAAATGGATTCTTGCACAGGGGCAAGAAATCGCACAAGAGGCTTTGAACGAAAAACTTCAAGAAGCCTATGATCAGGGGCGGATGGATGCCTATCGTGCAGATGTAGATCGGATAATCGCTGATCTTTATCACAACACTATGCTTGTTGTCAATCGAAGAAAAGCAGAATTATACGAAAAAGGATTTAATACAAGCGTCCCTACTGAAGATGTAGCCGAAATGATGGCATATAAGTTTATAGAAGAAAACCTTCCCCAAATTATGAAAAACTATAGTGAGAGCTAATTCCTACCGCCTTTCATATGAATAGAAGCCCCCGGCTGTCATATACACTCTCGCTGGTGTCGTTGCCGCAACGGATAGCCCTATCCAGGGCCATCACCGTGGCAACGGCACCATCGATTTTTTCGGTGGATTTTTCTTTGTCCGGCTTGATGTTGCCAGCCGGGTCGGTGCGGATGTAGATATTGTCCATCATCCACCGCAACACCGGATGACCGCCGTGGGCCACCCGCTCCTCCAGCACCAGCTTCATCAGCTCCTTGGTGGGCGGGGACATATCCTTGAAGCCCTGCCCGAAGGGAACCACCGTGAAGCCCATGCCCTCCAAGTTCTGCACCATCTGGACAGCACCCCAGCGGTCAAAAGCGATCTCCCGGATGTTGAATCGTTCCCCCAGCCGCTCGATGAACTTCTCGATGTAGCCGTAGTGAACCACGTTGCCCTCGGTGGTCTGGAGGAAACCCTGCTTCTCCCACACATCGTAGGGGACATGATCCCGCCGCACCCGCAGTTCCAAATTTTCCTCTGGAATCCAGAAGTACGGGAGGATGCTGTATTTATCATCCTCGTCCACAGGCGGGAACACCAGCACGAAGGCTGTGATGTCGGTAGTGGAGGACAAATCCAGCCCGCCGTAGCAGACCCGGCCCTCCAAGCTGTCCTCGCCCACGGTAAAGGCACACTTGTCCCACCGCTCCATCGGCATCCAGCGCACCGCTTGTTTTACCCACTGGTTGAGGCGGAGCTGTCGGAAAGAGTTCTCCTCGGCGGGATTCTGCTTGGCGGAATCACATGCCGCCCGTACCTTGTCAATGCCCACCGTGATGCCCAGAGAGGGGTTGGCCTTCTTCCATACCTTGGGGTCCGTCCAATCGTCCCCCTCGTCCGCGCCATAGATCACAGGATAGAAAGTGGGGTTAATTTTTCGACCCTCCAAGATATCCTTGGCCTTCTGGTGTGTCTCGTAACAGATGGAGCGGGTGTCGGTGCCAGCCGTGGTGATGAGGAAATAGAGCGGCTGCATCCGGGCATCGCCGGAGCCTTTGGTCATGACATCGAACAGCTTTCTGTTGGGTTGGGTGTGCAGCTCGTCAAAGACCACCCCGTGGATGTTGAAACCATGCTTGCTGTACGCCTCCGCTGAAAGCACCTGGTAGAAGGAGTTGGTGGGCTGGTAGATGATGCGTTTCTGGGAGGCCAGAATCTTCACCCGCTTGGAGAGTGCTGGACACATCTTCACCATATCGGCGGCAACCTCGAACACAATGGACGCCTGCTGGCGGTCAGCGGCGCAGCCGTAGACCTCGGCCCGCTCCTCACCGTCCCCGCAGGTCAGGAGCAGAGCGACAGCGGCAGCAAGTTCACTCTTGCCCATCTTCTTCGGAATTTCAACATAGGCGGTATTGAACTGACGGTAGCCGTTGGGCTTTAGGATGCCAAACACATCCCGGATGATCTGCTCCTGCCAATCGATCAACTCGAAGGGCTTTCCGGCCCAAGTCCCCTTGGTATGGCAGAGGCACTCGATGAACCCTACCGCGTAATCTGCCGCCGCTTTGTCGTACACGGAGTCCTTGGCTTTGAACGGGGTGGGCTTGTATTTTTTCAGCTTACGCATGGTGGGTCACCTCCAAAATGGCATAAAAAATGACCTGCCCAGCGGCAAGCCAGTAACGAGCAGCAGCCCCGGAGGGCTGATGCTTCGGTGTATTCGGTTTTGGTTCGGCTTACCAGGGGATGCCGCTGTTCTCGCAGCCACGTGTGTCGTGGAGCAGATCCTCAACATTGGTGTAGTGCTGGAGCCGAGCCAGTTGCTCTAAGAGGCCATAGATTTCCTGCTCCCGCGCCTCGTAGACCGCCGGGGGCAATCTGCACCCCATCAGTTCGTCCATCTCGATTCCGGTCTGTATACGGTCGATCTTCTTGATGATCTCCTTTTTCTGCCTCGTCATGTCCGGCATCCCCTCAGTTCGCCATCGCCCAGGCAATGGCGTGGCCGTTGTCCTCGAAAGTGTCCTCGGAGATGCTGACCAACTCCACCCGGCCCTCGCAGGTGTGGTCGGCGGTGGTAAAGCGGTAGGTGGCTCCGTAGTAGCTGCGTCCGTTGGGGTTGTAGTAGTACCCCGCAACCAGGATGCGGTCGCCAAAGGTGAGAATGGCCCCGCCGCCGTGCATCATCTTCATTTCGAGGTCCTCCGGGGTGGTGGTTCTCTGGAGCCGGTAGGTGTCGGCCTTGGCTGCGGTCTTGCTGTTCATCTTCATGGTGTTACCCTCCGTTTTCAAAGTGTGGTTTTCCCTTTCGGTGTACCCATATTCGCTCTAAACGGAGATAATAGCAAGTTAAATTCAAAGCGTAATCTACACAAAGATACACCGAGGAAACTGTGTAGATCATCCCTTCTGGCAGCGGTGGATGGTGGCAATAATCTTGTCCTGCTCGGCGGTATCCACCCCGATGCTCTCCAGGGCCTCCCTGGTGCCGCAGTCGGGGCAGATGGGGCCGCTACCGTCCCTGGCCGTGGCCGAAGGCGCAGTGTAGGTCTGGCCGCACTTGGGGCAGACCGAGATCCGAAAAATGTTGTCTTTCATTTCATCCCCTCCATGCTCCGCTGGATGGCATCGGTCAAGTACCGCTGGCCGAATCCGAAGGAATCGTACCCTTCCCGGCAGACCGCCACATAGCGGGCGGAGGGCAGGCCGAAGCTCCGTTCCTCGTGCATGATGTAGACGAATACCCTGCGGCGGCGGACCTTCCCAGTGCGGATGCCCTTGATGGGCAGTACCATCTCGGCCTTGTAGTAAAAGGTGGGGTAGCCCTCATAGTGGTCCAGGGCTAGTTCGTCATCCTCGCTGACCTCCCATGCCGCAACGGGGACGCTGGCCCCGGCCTTCGGCTCGATAGTGAGGTAGAAGCCGGTCTTGCTCCCCTTGAACAGCAGCTCGTAGTCGGGGATGACCGAGGTGCCGATGATCCGCGCTCCAGGACAGCGCATCCGCATCTGCGGGATGTTGAGGTTGCTGCCGTAGGCGATGTAGTATCTCTTAGCCATATTCATTCCATCCTTTCCGGAGGATCGCCCCTCCTACCGCCTAAAGCCCGCTCGGTGGCGGGTTCAGGCGGGCCTGCGGCTAATCCCTTCAAGCAGCTCTGCCGTTGCGGAAAGCGGCGTCCCCGGTCAGGTTGCGGGTCAGGATGTCCCGCGCCGTGGCAAACTCCTCGCCAATGAAGCCCAGGCGGAGGAGCCAGGTGCGCATGGCGTACTTGGGGTTCTCGTTCTGCTGGGGCTTGGGGCTGGCGGTCTTGACCTACTTCGCCATCTGGCTCAGTGCGAGGCAAAGCTGGATGTAGCTCTTGAGCTGTCCGGCATGGAGTCCGTTCTGCCTGCCGTCAGCCGGAGCGTCGAACTGGAAAAGGCGGAACTCGATGGTGCCTTTGGTGAAGGTGGCGTGGAGGTTGAGCATATGGTAGCGGCTGCTGTTGTAATGCTGATTGCGGTCCCCTCTGGCGTTATGACTGGTGTACCAGATGTCGGCGAGGTCGCTCATGGTGGAAGGCTTGAGGCGGTTGATCTCGTGCAGGAACAAGGGGTGGACCGTGCGGCAGTAGCTGTTGATCCTATCCCGGTCGATCTTGAGGGCGTCCGCCAGGAGGCCCTCGTGGCTGGCCATGATGTTGGCGAGGTTCCGCAGACTCTGGGGCGTGTGGCCCTTGGCTCCGATGTGGATGTGGACCCCGCAGCCCCTGGTGGCGTCGCTCTTGGCCCCGGCTTTCCGCAGCCGCCGCACCAGCCCCTGAAGGGTGTCCATGTCGGCGTAGGTGAGGATGGGCGTCACCATCTCGCACCGCTCGCCGTCCGGGCCGTGGATGCTCGCGTCCCGCTGGAACTTCCACTCGCGGCCCTGGGCATCCCAGGCCGACCAGGTTTGGTAACCGTTGCGGCGGGCCGTGTCCTGGAACCGCCCGGTGCCAAAGAACTCGGCCGCGGTCCTGGCGGCGTCCCGGCGGGTGATGCAGTTCATCTCCACCTCGACCCCGATGGTCTGCTTTTTCATCTCAGCGACCTGGTTCTGCATTTTCTCGTTCATGGTATGTACCTCCGTCTTGTGTGTTTTCCCTTTCGGTAGTACATATATCACTCTAAAAGGGGTAAATAGCAAGACAATTCGGAGGTATAAAGTACACAAATATCAGCGCGGGGATCTGGCGTATTTACTGCTTGCGTTGAATCACCGGTTGGGTGTTTTCGCCCTCGCCGAAGAGAATGTCCAGCATGAACTTGGCACCGCAACGGAAACCGTTGACGAAATTTTCCTCGGCAGTGATGGCCACGAGGTCCGTTTGGCCAGAAACCAGCCGCTCCAAGGCGGCGAGGCTCTCCCCATCCAGCTTGGCGCGGAGATAATTGTCCGTCTCCGACAGCACGGCGGTAACCTTCGCCATCTCGGAGGAGGGACGCATCTTCGCCTCATTGGGTGTGAGGTTGCCCAGATAGAACTCCTTGATGATGCTGTGCATTTATTCCACCACCCTTCTGCATTCATCCACGCCATACAGTACGTTGAGGGAGCCGCCGCCGTCCCAGGCCACCATGATGCTGCCGCTATCATCCACCCAGATGACCGTACCCATCGTGCCAGCGGGCGGGGCCTGGGGATCGTCCATGCGGAGCAGCTCCACCCGGCATCCCGCCGGATACTCTTGGCGGAGCCGCTCCACCGTTTCCTTACGCGGAAAGAGCATCGGGGGCCGCCTCCTTCCTCGCGCCGGATTTGAAGGCACTGTTGCCGGAGAGGCTGCGGAGCAGGACCTTCCTCTCATCCTTGAACTCAGTTCCGATGAATCCCAGCCGGAGGAGGAAGCACCGGAAGGCATACTTGTCGTTGTCGGTGGGCTTTTCCTTGGCGGTGATGCGTTTCTGGTTCCGGGCCATGTCGCAGAGGGCGGCGATCAAATGGGTGTAGGCTTTGACCTCATCGGCATCGAGGTCCCGGTCCTTGAACCAGGGGAAGGAAACCGTGTCGGGGGTGATCTCGACCGGGAGGGACTCCACACCCAGGGCCTTGCGGATGAGCCACCCCTTGGCGGCGAGGAGGCTGGTGAGGTTGGCCTGAGCCTCGGAGGACAGGCTGGCGGCGGGCATCTGAATCGTCAGTCCGCCGTTATCCTCGGCGGCAGGAGCCTCCTCCGGCTCGGCGGTGTCCCAGCCCTCAACCGGCCCGGCTTCGAACCCCATGCCATGCAGCCGCTCGATAAGGTTCTCGACCTCCTCGCTGTCGGCCCGGTCGTCAAAGGTGACGCCGCCGCTGCGGTCAATGGTGAAGTAGTCCACCTGGTAGGCGAAGGTCGGCGCGCCCAGGTATTTGGCCTCGGCTCCGGTAATGGCGGAGATGGCGATGACCAGGGGCTTGCGGTCGGCCCCGGTGCGGTTATAGTTGATCGTCATGGTGTGAACCCCCTTGTTTTTGGTAGTCACATATTCGCTCTACTGACCCCAAATAGCAAGTTATTTATCGCCCTGACCATGACAAATTACTGACCAGATAATTGTGTAGACCACACAATGCCCGCCAGCACGAAGAACACATTTGGCAAGGCCACGCCATTGCCCCACATCTTATACTCAGCGGCATCCGAATGGGGATGTTGTAGCCACTTTATGATTTGGTTCCGGCTTTTGGGTCTGGTGGAACCGCCTACTACCCGGCGGTGGGTTTCCCAGGCCTCCGTCCAGAAGGCAATGTCCTCCCCGGTAGGCTCCGGCGTGTCCAAATCGGCGCACCAAAAATCCGGGAAGCCCTGCAACCTGGAACATTCGGTTGGGGTCAGCCTTCTCACACTATAGCCCCGGTTGACCACAGTGGGGTCCTTGAAATCCCGCGCTGTCAGGGTGGGCGCTTTTTCCTTTTCAATCTGCGTGTAGGTGCAGGGAGTCATGGCGTAGGTCGGCCCTTCCACCACGGTGATGCCACCCTGATTACAAGCAGGGTCGCCCTTGATGCTGACATCGTATGCCCGCAGCGGCACGAACAGCGTCTGGTCGTTGTTGCAGGAAAGGGTGGCGGACACATTCTCCTGGACCAGCGGCCCCTTGCCGCCGCCCTCGCAGCCAGAACGTATCTTCAGCAGCAGCGGGACGTTCATGCCGCCAGTCCCCATGCGGGAGGTCAGCGTCTGTACGGTGCCGCTCTCATCAATTTTGATCCGTCCATCCATGGGATGGTTCTCCAGCGCGATGGCGGCGGGAATGGCCCCGGCCCGGAGGGTGGGTGCTCTCTCCATCTCGAAGCCAACGCCCCGGCTCTGGGCGGAACACTCCTTGCAGAATCCCGCCGCCAGCACACAGGGCGGATGCCCATGCTCCTGGGCGCGGAGGGTGGCGGTTACCTCTTGGGAAATGTCCATCCGACCGCCGCCTTGGTCGTTCAGGCAGACGCCGCCTGCCGCTCCAAGGCCAGCCGCAGTATCTCCGGCAGCTCTTTGCCACGCGCGGAAGCCCTCCGCAGAATACCCAGACAAGCCTTCGGACTCAAATAATACTTGTCCGGCACGCTGGCCTGCAAGATCGCCGACAAGGTAGACGCGGCGTCTCCGCTGGGGGACTCCCCAATGTTGCGCATCGAAAGTGCGGTACGCAACGCTCCATCGCTCTCCCATGTAAATGTCGGCGTAGGGCCAGCGGTCTTTCTCAGGCATAGGCACCTCGGCCCCCGGCTCGATGATCCCGATGACCGCTTCGAGGACCGCTTTGAAGTCGAGGCCCCGGTTTGAGCTGAATGCACCGACAACATTTTCCCAACATATCCAGCGGGGGTATCTCCCATTGGTGGCACACCTCATTTCTTTGATGATGCGGATGGCCTGATAGAACAATGAGGACTGAGCGCCATCCAGTCCAGCCCTTTTCCCGGCGATGCTCATGTCGGTGCAGGGTGAGCCGAAGGTGATGATGTCCACCGGCTCGATCTTCCCGCCATCCATCCGGGAGATGTCGCCGTAGTGTTTCATGGCGGGGAGCCGCCTGGTGGTCACTCGGATGGGGAACGGCTCGATTTCTGAGGCCCAGACCGGGGTGACACCAGCCAGCAGACCACCCAAAGGAAATCCCCCGGAGCCGTCAAACAGGCTACCGAGGGTGAGGGTGTTATTCCGTTCCATCGCAGACCTCCGAATACTGATAGGTCAGCCCATCCCGCCGGACGGAAACGCCATCGGCGGAGCCAATCTGCTCGATGTACCGTTTTACGATCACATCGCAGAACTTCTCGTCCAGCTCAATGGTGTAGCAGGAGCGGTCGGTCTGCTCACAGGCGATCAGCGTGGAGCCGGAGCCGCCGAAGGGGTCCATCACCAGTGTGTTGCTCATGCTGGAGTTCATAATGGGGTAGGCCAGCAGCGGGATCGGCTTCATGGTGGGGTGGTCGCCGTTCTTCTTGGGTTTGTCGAACTCCCAGATGGTGGACTCCTTCCGCCCGGTGTACCACTGGTGCCTGCCCTTTTTCTTCCAGCCGAACAGGATCGGCTCGTGCTGCCACTGGTAGGGAGAGCGGCCCAGCACCAGAGATTGCTTCTTCCAGATACACGCCCCAGAGAGCCGGAATCCGGCATCCGCAAAGGCGCGGCGGAAGTTCAGCCCCTCGGTGTCGGCGTGGAACACATAGATGCTGGCGTCATCCGCCATCACCGCCTCAGTGTTCTGAAACGCCGCCAGGAGGAACTGGTAAAAGGCATCGTCCGCCATGTTGTCGTTCTTGATCTTCCCGGCGCTGCCCTCATAGTTGACGTTGTAAGGCGGGTCCGTGATGACCAGATTGGCCTTGCGGTCACCCATGAGCAGAGCGAAAGTTTCAGCCTTGGTGCTGTCCCCGCAGACCAGCCGGTGCCGCCCCAGCGTCCACACATCCCCGGCCTTGGTGATGACCGGCTGTTTCAGCTCCGCCTCCACATCGAAATCATCCTCATGCACATCGGCGTCATCCTTGAACAAATCGGACAGTTCTTTCTCGTCAAAGCCTGTGAGGGAGAGGTCAAACGCCTCCGCCTGCAACGCTTCGATCTCCACCCGCAGGAGTTCCTCATCCCATCCGGCATCCATCGCCATGCGGTTGTCGGCGATGATATACGCTTTCTTCTGCGCCTCTGTCAGATGGTCGGCGAATACGCAGGGGATCTCCCGGATACCTTCTTCCTTCGCGGCAAGAATACGACCGTGACCGGCGATAACGCCGTAGTCACGGTCGATGATAACAGGATTGATAAATCCGAACTCCCGCAGGGAGGAGCGCAGCTTGTTGATCTGCTCCGCAGAGTGGGTCCGGGCGTTATTCGCGTAAGGCACCAGTTTTTCCAGCGGCACAAGCTGCATCTCGGTGGTGGTTTTCAAATTCAGCCCCTCCTTTTCCGCAGAAGCTGCTCCATCGTATCGTTCAGATCGTCCGTGAACGTCTCGGTGCAGTTCTGCTTGACAATGTCGTAAATTTCATACCAGATCATGTTCGCGGCCTTTTGGAACTGTTGCGACATCTGTACGAACGGCGAGGCCATGACGCCGCCCGTGGTCGGATGCTTCCCCAGCAGGCCATAGCTGCTGATGGCGTCCTCACACTGGATGTACCGCGCAAACGCCTGTGCGTAGGCTTCAATCATCCGCTTGTTCACCAGATTTTGACAGCCCCGCTTTTTCAGCCACAGCCATGTCTCCCTGTAGATTGCATCGGCTCCCAGCGGCATGCCGTTCTTCTGCCGTGCGGAAAGGTAGTCGGCGGGTTTGGGCATATCCGCGCCCTGCAAAGCCGCGCCCTCCGGCAGATCCACGGCTTCCAGCTCCGCCGGTTCCAGGTCGGGGAGGTCGTTGCTCATGATCCGCGCGGTCTGGCCCTTCTGTATTTTTTCTGCCGCAGGTGTGGGCTTCCCTCCGGCGTGGACACGCCTGCCGCCCCTGTTTGTACCATCCTTTGCCACGGGTCTCACCTCCAGTCCGACCGGGCAGGGGATAATCCCCCGTTTGAACCTCATTTTTTGCGCACGCGCCCCCATGCCCGTTGTCCCCTGGAGCAGTCACAGAGATTTGTATCCCCCTACCGGGTATGCCAGCGGTCGCCATCCCGTGCGGTGATCTCAGAGTGGCAGGACTTGCAGAGGGCCATGAGATTGGTCTCATCATGTGTGCCGCCACGAGACAGCGGTAGGATGTGGTGTACCTCCTGAGCCGGGGTCAGCTTCCCTCGCTCCCTGCACTTCTCGCACAGGGGATGTGCTGCGATGTACCGTTCCCGGACGCACTTCCACGCCCTGCCGTACCTCTTGCGGGTGGCGGGGTCGCGGTCATACTTTTCGTAGCGGTGGGCCTCCAGCTTGGCGTGTTCCTCGCAGAACCGGCCGTTGGTCAGCAGAGGACAGCCGGGGTAGGAGCAGGGGCGCTTGGGCTTGGTAGGCATGGGATCACCTCCTGGAGCGAAAGAAAAGCCACCGCAGGAATTGATCCCGCGATGGCTCTTGATTCTTTTTTGCTGATTATAATCTTACCAGAAGTTGAGGGTGGCTTTCAATGGTTTTTAGTGGCGAGTTGAAAAACTACTTGTTTGGATATGTGTCCAGCCAGTTCTCTCCACAGTAATTATCGATGTTCTCTACCAGGCGGGATACAAATGGCTGCGCTTTGGGTTCAGTCGGATACCAGACCATCGACTGGCCGAAACCATAGGCTTTCGTGCGCTTCGCCGTAGGAATCGACCAAATGTGCCGGTTACGCTCACCGACCGGGAGCAGAGTGCAGTCTGCGGCTTTTGCCCGGACATTTTGAAAACGCTCTTCTTCACCATCGTTCCACTCAAGCGTCCAGCTTTGCAGATCGCGCCAGACTGTAGCGTGTTTGTACCAGCCGACTACGGTAACATCACCTTGGAGCCTGGTGGCACACCAAATGACGAGGACATCTTCCACGAAAGGTTCGTTTTTCAGATTGGCGCACCCATCGATTTTTTCAAGATGAAAGGTGTTCCTGGTACCGGAGTTGGACTTTGGCTCCACGAATCCCAGGCACTCCGGTTCTGGCTCTCCATGGATCGAAATCGGTGTAAAATTATACTCCTCATGCCCATAGCCGTGTTCCGCCACATATTTTCCACCGTTGACAGGGACATCCTCATCGCAATGCCCTTTGTAATATTTCATGCTGGAAATCTTGCAAAACAGGATTCTCATAACCGGCCCTCCTTCATTTGACCTTTATCGCCAGAGAAACATCCCCGTTATCGTCAATCACAAGCTGCAAGGTTTTGATGTACTTGTCATAGAACTGCTTCCGCTCGGAGGGCGGCATGGTGATGCGGGTGGAGCGGAGGGCATCGTCCAGCATGGCGTTGACGTTTAGGCGGACGGCCCGTACCATATAGTTCCGCATTTCCCGGAACAGCGCGTTCATCTTCAGCTCCTCGGAGTCGCCGGTATAGAAATCGTCCAGGTAGCAGTAGAAGATGCCGGAATCGACCAGAGCCGCTTTCATATCCGGGCCGCATTTCTCCCGTTCGATCATCACCAGGAATCGGGCCTTCGGCAATGAGGAGATCAGACCCCAGTAGTCCGAATCGCTGGAAACGATGATGAAGGAATCCACCTTGTTCTCGTAATACTCCTGGCAGGCCCTGGCGGTGAGCTTGATGTCCACCAGGGATTTGTTCTGCTTGATCCGCTCAATGGTGATATGCTCCACGGGGATGTGGGTGAACTGTTCCAGGATGCTCCACGCCGATGCGGTATGAACATCGTCAAAGAGGATGATGGAGTTGATTTTGTCCAGGTACGCCCGGTCCAGTCCCCGGAGGGTGGCGCTCAGTCTGTAGGGGTCAGAGTTTTCGCAGTCGACCACTACGACCACCTGTTCGCCGTCATTAATGTAGTCGTGGATATTGCCCTTGACATAGGTTCCGGCATCCGACACCTTGCTGTATTCGGTAAACTCGTCATTGTTCCACTCATAAAGGAGGGTAACAAACTTTTTGTCGTTATACAGGATATTTCCCGCGTCATAGGGACGCCAGTTGATATACACCTGATACGGATAGAAGGAAAGGCTCTCGTAATACACCGCCGCCGCATCCTTGCTTCCTTTCTCGCTGAGGCCGTTCGGCATGATAAACAGTTCCCTCACATAAGGCCAGTTCAGCCAAAGCGGGAACAGGCTCTTGCAATTATTGATCCGGTCTGAAATAATTCGGTTGATCTCCACGATATGTCCTGAAAGTTGCGTACTCGATTTTTTGATAAAATTAATGCCGTCAGCCGTGAGGGCGTTGATAGCTGATGCTGACACATATTCCGGCATTGACAGAAGTGATTTGTACTCTGTCCGCATTTTATCATTGATTTTTTTGAAATTCCTTTCGATTTCTGTTCGGATAATACATAAATTTCTGATGATCCTGGCATTTTTATCTTTTTCCAGTCTTTGATATACATCCATCTGCGGCGCTTCATGTTCGTTCTCAAATATCCGCAATGGTACGCCGATCAGATAGGCTACTTTTGATACGATTTCATAGGTGCTGTCTTTGTATTGAATTTTTTCTGCCGCTGTATGCACTTGGTCAAATGCCACTGATTCCATTTTATCGTCCTCCTGTTTTTATCGCAAAATTGATCCGGGCTGACGGAGGCCCGCCGCGCCGGTTTTGCCGAATCGAGTATACCATAGAAATCCTCATCCAGCAAGCGGCAGCGGCGGGCCTGTTCGGCTATTCGCAGTGCGTGACAGCCCGGACCTCGTCCAGTGCCTTGCCATGGATTCGATACAGCCAGCGCAGGTCGTAGCCCATCTCCACCGCGATCTGCTCCCAGCTTTGGAAACACAAATACCGCTTTTCCAAGACGGTCTGATACTCGGTGTTGCCCACAGCTTTGATGGTGGCGGACAGATCCCGCTTCAGATCCACAAGAGTATCGATGTCCCGGTTGATCTCCGCCTGGAGGTCGATGATCTTAGTGATAGCTTCTTCCATAGTGGATGTAGCATGGTTGGGATTCCGGGGCATCCCGGTCAGTGTGGAGGTGGCCTTTGTCGCCAGATCGTTGAGTGCCGCCACCTGTTGGATCTTGCTGTTGATGCGTTGGTCCAGGAACTTGGCCTGGGAGAGATATTCTTTCACAGTCATTTTGACACCTCCAGATTCGCTTTCACCGCATCGATCAATGCGGACTGTGTTTTCTCCTTCTTGCTCAGAGCGGACATGATCCGCTCGTCAATGGTGTCGGCGGCGATGATATGGTGGATGACCACCGTATCCGTCTGGCCCTGCCGCCAGAGGCGGGCGTTGGCCTGCTGGTACAGTTCCAGCGACCAGGTCAGCCCAAACCAGACCAGTGTGGAGCCTCCGGCTTGGAGGTTGAGGCCATGTCCGGCAGAGGCCGGGTGGATGAGGGCCACAGACAGTTCCCCACGGTTCCACCGGGCGATACTCTCCGATGTGTCCAGCAGGGAGAAGGGAATGTGGAGCTTTCGAAGCCGGGAGGTGATCCGCTCCCGGTCGTGCTGGAACCAGTAGGCCACCAGCACCGGCTTTCCGTTGGCGGCTTCAATCAGGTCCTCCAGTGCATCCAGCTTTCGGTCGTGGATGGGAAACACACGCTTATCCTCGCCATAGACGGCACCATTCGCCATCTGGGAGAGCTTGTTGCCGAGAGCCGCAGCGTTTCCGGCATCCACCTCCTCGCCGCCCAGGGAAACCACCAGCTCAGAGCGCATGGTGTCATAGATTTGCCGTTCCTGCTCTGACATTTCCACCCGCACCTCGTTGAACACGCACTCCGGCATCTGGAGATGATCGGTGGCCCGCATAGAGATGGTGATGTCGGAAATTTTCTCGTAGATGGCCTCCTCCGCTCCGGGGAGGGGCTTGTAGGAAAACACCACCTGACCATTCCGCTTGTCCGGCTGGAAGTACCGGGCGCGGTAGTGGGTGATGTACCTTCCCAGCCGCTGGCCCATGTCCAGGAGCCGGAACTCCGCCCATAGATCCATCAGCCCGTTGCTGGAGGGTGTGCCGGTCAGACCCACGATTCGTTTGACGCCGGGGCGGACCTTCAGCAGGGAGCGGAATCGTTTTGCCTGGTAGGACTTGAAGGAAGACAGTTCATCGACCACCACCATGTCGTAGTCGAAGGGGATGCCGCTGTCCTCGATGAGCCACTGAACATTTTCCCGGTTGATGATGTATACGAAGGCCCGCTGATGCAGCGCCGCCTTCCGCTCTATCTCGCTCCCCACCGCCAGCGACCAGGACAGGCCCCGGAGGTGGTCCCACTTCCGCAACTCGGTGGGCCAAGTATCCCTCGCCACCCGGAGCGGGGCGATGACCAGCACCTTCCGCACCAGAAAGCTGTCCAGACACAGGTCAAAGAGGGCGGTGAGGGTGATGACGCTCTTACCAAGACCACAATCGAGGAAGATGGCGGAGGCGGGGTGCATCAGGAGGAAATTGGTCGCATAGGTCTGGTATTCATGAGGACTGTATTTCATTGAGAACGCCTCCAATCTGCTCCGGCCTATCGATGCAGTACACCGAAAAGCCCAGAGCCTCGATTTGTTTTTTCCGCCTTACCTGCAGCGGACGCATTTTCTTTCCAGTGGCTTTCAATTCCACAAAAGCCGCCTTTCCGCCGGGGAGCAGCACAACTCGGTCGGGGACCCCGTCGAACCCCGGACTTATGAACTTTAGAGCCAGCCCGCCCATCAGGTGAACTGCTTTGACGAGTTTGTGCTCGATTGTTTTTTCTGCTGCCATAGTTCCTCCAGATTTACAGATGGGTGACGACAGTGATAGTTATTTTCTTAAAGTACCTTATAGGCTGTAAAAATAGCATATAAGGAATTTATAAATTTAACCCTCACCATCGTCACCCTTGCGTTAGTTCAGAAAATCCTCAAACCCGGAATCGGCGGTGCCGAAGTCGCTGTTTTTGAGTTTGAGGCCGAAAATAACCGTCCCGGTCTTGGTGTGCTTGCGCTTGAATCCTGCCAGGTCGAGGGCAGCATAGAACTCCGGCATATTCCGGGCAAAGTCGGAGGTGTCGGCACAGTAGGAGCGGTATGCCTGGAACATCTGCCCGGACCGGGCAGTAAAGCCAGCTCCGATCTCACAGTTGTCGGTAAGGAAATGGGCCAGCCAGTCGTTCTCCTCCCGATACTTGGCGATAGCCGTCTCCACCACCGGGGGCAGGGCGATATGGAACCCCATGTCGATGACGCGCTTGGCCCCCTCGATCATCCAGGCGAGGATAGCGGGACCGGCGTTCTCGTAGAGGTACTCGGCATAGTTCTTGATGTCGCCGCTCCCAGTGATCCGGGCGTTGAACGGCACAACGATGAGCCGCCGCCAAGTGCCAGCGTCGATGGCTCCCACCTTGGGCAGATGATTGGTGTACAGCACCAGCGTGTGGCTTGGGACAAAGCTGAAGGGGTCTTTGTACTTCTTCTCAGCGTAGACCTCATCGGTGGAACACATTTGCTTCACCGTGGCAGTATTCAGCCGGGTGCCTTCCTCCAGCTCGGCGGCGATCACCAGCCGCTTGCCCTTCAGCTCCGCCATCTCCGGCTTGATGTTGCGGCGGTTGCCCACGGTCAGAGCGTCTGAGGATAGATTGCCGCTGTAGGTCCCCAGCACACGAGCCAGCGTATTCCAGAAGGTGGACTTGCCGTTGGCCCCGCAGCCGTAGGCGATGATCATCTGCTCGATGAACACCTTCCCGATGCAGGCGGTCCCGGCCACGAGCTGCACATAGCCCATCAGCTCCCGGTCACCGCCGAACAGGATGTCAAGCTGTTTCTGCCACAGATCGGTCCCCCTGTCGCCGGGGGACACCGAGGTCACCTTGGTCATGAAGTCGCCGGGGCGATGCTCTATCCGGCCAGCCATTCCTTGGCGCAGATCATAGGTGGCTTCCGGGGTACACAGGAGGTAGCAGTTGGCGTCCAGCTCCTTCGGCGTGATGGCCAACATGGGGCGGGCCTCCTTCAGTGTGTTGGTGATGTTCCGAGAACCGCGCCGATCCAGGGCGAAAGACTTATACTCCGCCGCTTTCTTGTACTTGACGTAGGCGGCGGTCTGGTCCTTGGTGAGCATGGACTCCGCCTTTTTCTTGCTCATAGCGGCGAGGATCTCGGCCGCGCCGTTTTTGGTCAGAACGGCCCAGGCATCCTCAGCGGTGGAGGCGGCCTCCTCCAGTTGGTTGGCGGTGAGCCGCTGGGCCACCGCCTGCGCCCCATGCTTGGACTCCTCCCAATAGGCGCCGTTGTAGCAGATATAGTCGGTGGCGGGAGAGTATCGCAGTTCCCCGCCAGATACACGGGAGAGAACTTCGGCCTGCCCCACATCGGTGAAATCTTCCGGGCAGTATTGGAAATCCACGTTGTATTCTTCCGGGGGGATATAGCCCTCCTGCTGCTGGACGCGGCGGTTGAACCGAAGGGCGCTGCGCCAGATGGATGTCAGCTCCGAATCATCCAGAGGCGGATTGCACTTGGCGGCTTCCGCGAGGAAGGCATCGTGGGCCTCCTGGGTATCGCCCAGCCGCTTGAGAACACGTCCGGCAAAGTGGGAAAGATGGGAGTTGCGATGACCCTCCGGGATGGCGGACCCAATCGGCATCTCCAAATCCTCGAAAGAACGGTCGCCCAGGAAATCGGCGATGGTGAGGCTGCCGTCAAAGAACTCCACCTCCGGGTCCTTGGTGCCAAAAAAGAACCGGGCGGCGTCCAGAGCGTTGGAGTCAAAGAAAGGAAATTCAGCCTGGAGCCGTTTCTTCATATCGCTGTAGGCTGCGGGGTCGGTCTGCTCCGGAATGGGGAAGAACACATGGAACTTGGGCCGCGCCGCTTTGCCGTTCTTCACCTTGCCGTTGCTCCGGCTGTAGTGAACGGCGAAGGCGACATCCAGAAGGGAGTCGGTCAGCACTTGTGGTGTGATCCAGGCGGCGGGGTCCTCGGAATGGTCGTTGTCGCAGTCCAGCATCAGGCAGTTGGTCTTGATGAAGTTGGCGTTGTTGCGGTAGCCGTTTTTGTACTCCACCGCCACATAGTCAAAGCTGACGGCGGCGGCGAGGGAGACAGTGTCGGTCACCTCCACGGCGTGGGGGTACATACAGTTGGACGCTCGGCCCAGGCTGTCCGAGCGGTAAAGGGTGAACGGCTGGCTCATTGGAATACCTCCCTACAGTTGAAATCGAACCGGCGGATGGGCTGGCCCTTTCGTTTGGCCTTCTCGATCTCCATGCTCATGCCCTTAGAGATGCGCTCCCCAAACACCCACAGTTGGTCACACCTGGAGAGCAGCACGATGTCCATGAACAGAGCCAAATCCCGCTCGGCCCGGTTGCCGTCATCCATGAACTGCGGGAAGTAGAGATGTGGAGCCAGAGGGATGTAGCCGCTGTCCACGGCGAACCGGCAGTAGCGGCGGGCGTTCTCCTGATTGGCGGCGATGTCGCCGGAGAGCGGGGAACAGACATAGATCAGTGGTCGGTAGGTGTGGGCCTGCTTCGCCTCTCGCTCGATTTTGGTAAGAGCTTCGTATGCGGTGGGATCGAAGTAGCCCTCAGAGTTGTGTTTACTTATACTCATGGTCAAACCTCAGTCTTTCTTGTAAAAGTCGCAGATGTAGCCGTCCGCCCGGAGGAGCAGACCATCCGCCCACTTGGGCTGAATGGCCATCGTTTCACAGATATCCTCCAGCGAAGTGTCGGGCGGAGCCTCAATCACCGCCTCATCATGGACGTGCATCACGATTTTGTATCCTTTGGCATCCAGCCGGAGCATAGCCTCGGTGAGGATGTCGCGGGCGGTGGCCTGGACAATATTCTCCACGAACTTGGGGCCGTAGCTTTCCAGACGGAGCCACTTCTTCTGACCGCCCACACCCTCGTAGGTCACAGACTCACCGCCGAAGCGGTTCCCGCCGATCTTGGGTTTCACATAGACCAGCTTTCTGCCGGAGGGGAGGGTCACAAACATCATGCCGCTCTGGTAGGAGAAAGTGATTCCGTGGGTGGAGGTGGTGGTGCGCTGGGCCACACAGGTTTTTGCCGCATCGTCCACCGCCCACCAGAAGTCGGTGATGTTGGGGTTGGAGCTGCGCCATGCGTCTACCAGCGGTTTCAATTCTTCCTCCGGTACACCCATGTTCAACGCGCCCATTGCCTTCAATGCGCCGACCGACCCGCCGTAGCCCAAAGCCAGCTCCGCAATCTTGCCTTTTTGCCTCAAATGGGCATTCCGGCCATGTTTCTCTACAGGAACATGGAACATCTGGGAGGCGGAGGCGCAGTAGATGTCGCCGCCCTGGGCGAACACCTCCTGCCGCCAATGCTCCCCGGCGATCCAGGCGATGACCCTGGCTTCGATTGCGGAGAAGTCGGCCACGAAGAACCGGCTCCCCGGCCTGGGGATAAAGGCGGTGCGGATCAGTTCTGACAGAACCATAGGAACGCTGTCGTAGAGCAGTTCCACAGCGGCAAACTGGCCGGAGCGAACCAGAGTCCGGGCCTGTGCCAAATCGGGAAGGTGGTTCTGAGGGAGATTCTGCACTTGGATGAGCCGACCAGCGAATCTGCCGGTGCGGTTGGCCCCGTAAAATTGGATGAGGCCCCTGGCGCGGCTGTCCCGGCCCACTACTGTCTGCATGGCGGTGTATTTTTTGACGCTACTCTTTGCAAGCTCCTGCCGGAGCGAAAGAGCCAGTTCTACCTCACCGCTGGCAGTTTCCAGCAGCTCCAGTACAGTGACTTTGGAGAGGGAATCCACAGAGAGGCCCTTCTCCACCAGCCATGCCTTGAGCTGGGCTGGGGAGTTGGGGTTGTCCAGCCCAGTCACCGAGCGGGCCATTTCCAGATGGGTCCGCTTGAACTGCTCATCGCAGCGGATGGCTTGGGTGACGAATACATGGTCGAGCATGATACCCCGGTCATTGATCCGCTGGTCGAGCCGGTAGTTGACCCATTCGGATTCCGGCACAGGAAACCGGGACAGCTTCTGCTGGATGGATATCTCAGTTTCTACGTCCCGGAGGTTGTAGGCTTTGAACCGCTCCCATTTCTCCGGGGCATCCTCCGGGTGGTGGCGGTATGGATTGCCGTCCCGGTTCTTGGCTTGGGTGCAAAAATAGCGGATGAGGTCTTTGCCCTCCTTCAGCTTCTGCTTTTCCAGACCGAGGACGGCTCCCACACCCTCCAGTGAGAGGGGGAGGCCAAGGGTCGCCGACCACACCATCGTGCAACGCCAGGAGGACGGGTCGAGGTATTCGCCCACTGGCATCCCCAGCCAGCGGGACAGGCATACACGCTCGAATTGGGCGTTGAAGGCCCATTTGGTCACGGCAGGATCGGTGAGCGCCGACAGCACTTCGCTGGGAAGCTGCTCCCCAGCGGTGAAGTCCACTACCTGGACAGGCCTGCCGTCTGCCGAGTAGCCGAACAGCAGGATTTCAAAACTGCTATCCTCACAGTAGCGGTACACACCGCACTTTTTCAGCGGAGCGTCGGAGTAGGTCTCAATGTCAATGGATAAAGTTTTCATGCCGCCCCCTTCCTACGCCAGGGGGTAGCGGAGCCGAAGCTCCGCCACCCATAGCGCATGGCCGCTTTAGTCATTGGTTTTAGAGGCAGCTTTCCTCTTTTCCTTGTGCGCCGTCCACTTCTTCCCGCACCAGCGGATGAAACTAACGATGGCAGAGGAGATCATGCTCACGGTAAGGCCGTAGACGAGAAAGAAAACCACCAGCACGTCCACCTGCTTGGCGAATTCGTAGAGTGAAGTCATTGTCATTTACCTCACTTTCTCAGGACAGGAAGTCATCGTCCAGATCGGTGGCGAAATCGTCAGCGGCGGAGGTGCGGCCACTGAGCGGCTCCCCGTCCCGGACCTTCTGGATGTTGCCCAGGCCGCAGGCGATGCCCTTGTTGCCATTGGTGTTGAAGGCGTAGAAGTTGATGGACACGCGGGCGTAGCAACCGGAGTAGACCTCGGCCCGGTCCAGGATGGGCTGGACGGCCTTGTCCACGATCTGGGGCGCGGTGGTGCTGTTGGCGTTGACGAAGTAGGACCCCTTGTACGCCTCGTCATCCCGCTCGGCATCGCCGTCCCGGAGGGGCAGCTTCAGAGCGCCCTTGGGCGGTACCTTCCCGCCGAACTTCGCCACACCGTCCTTGATGGCGGCATCCACGGCGGCGTTGATGGCGGCGATGGTCTTGGCGTCGCTCTTGGGAATGATGAGGGACACACTGTACTTGGGGTTGCTGCCGTTGATGGAGGCAGGCTCCCAGACATTGGCGTAGGACAGCCGGACAATGCCGGTGACCACCTTGGTGTTGGATTTCTGAGTAGGCATGAATTAGTCCTCCTTGATTTCAGTAAATTCCTCACCCGCACCGGTGTTGGTCAGGGCGGGGCGTTTGTCAGTAACGGGAACGAGCGTGGGACGGCCCTGGGGCTTCTCCACCAGAGCGCCGAGGATACGGTTGAACTCCTTCTTGGACATCAACTTCTCCATCTCGGTGATTGGGATAAGGCTCTTTCTGAAAATGTCGGTGTATCCAGCCTCCTTCGCGGCCTGGATCACCGCCTCCTCATCTGTGTAACGGCGGTTGGTGCGGGTGGCCACCAGCTTGAAGCCCTGCCAGACCTTCCCGTGATTGATGGCGGCGTCCTGGGCGTAGGCTTGAATCTCGCTGGCCCACTTGGTGAGATCATCCAGCTTTCTGAGGATTTCCTCGATCTCCTCATCCGAGAGGAGCGGCGGTGGGGCAAACTCGAACCGGGCAAGCTGGAGCTTCTCCTCGGCGCGGGCGCGGCACTTCACCGCCGCCTTGCAGAACTGGCACCAGGGGCCAGGGAGATAGTCCCCTTCGCCCTTATGAGCCAGCTCCGCCTTGGGCTTGAGGACGTTCTCCGCCCAGGCATTCAGCTCATCCACCGAGATCGTCCAAGTGGACACATTCTCCCGGCGGGGCTGGTAGATGCTCATGCTCACCTCGGCGACGTCGTAGAGGGAGTCGAACAACTGGAGAGCGCCCAGGGCATACAGCATTATCTGGGGATTTTCCTCGGCGTCCACCAGAACACCCTGGCCGTACTTGAAGTCAACGATGTGGAGCAGCTTGTCCGCCACAATGAGACAGTCCCCGGTGCCGAAGCCATCTGGGACCCAGCAGGAGAAGTCCAGCCGCTGCTCGATGAGGACCAGCGGGTCGGAGCACTCAAGCTTGGCCTGGGTGAGCTGCTCCAGTACGAACTCCACATAGCCATCTGTGTATCCGTCCATCTCATCACAGTCATACTTGGACACCGGCTTACGGGAGCGCATCTTCAGAGCGCGGCGGAGCTTGTGTTCGCAGAGAGCGTGGGCGGCGGTGCCTTCGGCAGCGGCCTCCGTCTCCCGGTCGGAAAACTCCCGCTCCAGACGGGCGGAGGGGGTACAGTTCATCCAGCGGTGGGAACTGGAGGCGGAGAGGATGGCGTGGCTGTTAGGTGGCATGGCCCAGCACCTCCGCATCCTTCAGCAGCGCAGCGTAGTGCTTAGGGTCCACACCGCTGAGTTTCTCGGCCCCGTATTTCTGGAGCAGGCCCCGCACTTGGTCGGTGTATCCATCGTGGCTGCGCTCTGCAAGCACCGCCCTGACCTCCTCCAGCGTGATAACCTTGGGCGGCGGGTCGGTGGGAACCGGGGCAAGGGGCATTTCCGGAGCCGGGGCAGGAGCGGCGGCGTCCTCCGAGTCATTCTGGCCCAGGGCGGTGGCCACGGCCTGGAGACTGTCCGCCAGAGAGCGGATGTCCTCGATCACATCCAGGAGCAGCTTGATCCTACTCACAGGCCGCACCTCCCTCCGGCACCTCGGTGATGCACACCGACTCCACGCTGCTGCCGGGGACCAGGATCATCACTTTCTCCCGCCGTCCCAGCAGCCGGGTGAGCAGCTTTTCCCGCAGTGACACGTTTCGGCACTGCACGATGCCGCCGCTCTGGGGTTCCTTAGACACGCTGATTTTCACATTGTGTCGCATGACCTCTTCCTTTCCGAAAGGCAAGTATCGTTTGCGCCTTTCACAGGTAGGCCACAGGAGAGCCGGATTCGGACGGTCTTTTATAAAAACTTTTTCAATTTTTTCAGAGCGCGGGTCGTGGCATGGCGGACGGTGGATTCATCGAGGCCCTCGGTGCGGGCAATGTCGGTGTAGCCGCACCCCTCGAAGAACACCTGCCGGATGAGCTTCTGCTGGCGTGGCTCCAGCTTGGCGATAGCACTGTACAGTCGCTCGGCATCCTCAGCCCTGAGGATGTCCCGCAACACATCCACATCGGAGGGGAAAAGGGTATCGTCCAGGTTGTAAGCATCCAGGGAGCAGTGGCGGCGGGTCTCCTTGTGGTTGATGTTGTACTCCTGCCGGTCCAGATCGACCAAGATCGTCCCCCAATCATCGGTGACCTCTACCTCGACAGCGCCGGTGACGAACTCATACTTGATTTTCATTTTTGTGTCCTTTCCGCCTGGGGGCGGCAGGGCGGGGACACAAAAATGGCCGGGGCGTATCAGCCCCGGACCATGCACAGCCAAAATGGGCGCACAGGATCAGGGGTGCTGATAACGCCTCTCCCAGCAGGGAGGACTGGCGGTTATAGCATCCTCGCCCATGTGCGCACACAGGCTGCGATATTTTTTATCTCAACGGGAAGGCCCGTAAGAGAGCAGAGAAAACAAAAAAGTCCGGCTAACCTATTACCTCCCTTTGCACAGGGGGTAACAGTTAGCCGGACTCTTCACGATACGGTGCCGTGTTCAATCCTTGCGAACTTTCGCAACCAGTACGATGCCCTTCGAGGTACAGAGCCGGGTTCGACATTCTTGGCTGATTGCTCTCATTCAGTTGTGGTTATGCAGGGCGCTTCTGTTTCTGTGACTTCTTGACCACCTCAACACTGACTGTGGCTCCGTTCACAGAGCAGTTCAGTTCGGAGCAGCACTTGGGGCAGGACAATTCTGCGTGAGTGCCACTGTTTGACTTCAAGAGCTGCCTTCCGCAGACCGGACAGGCAACGATCATCTTCTCATTCAATCTTTTGTACCTCCATATTTCATATTTCAAAATGGCAACTCACCATCATCATTGCTGTGATTATCGGGTTGATCACCCATATAGCGATTGATGATATTTCGCACCAAGGGGCTAAGTTTGACGTTTCTGCAAGAATCGGCCACGGTATCATAGAAATGCTTGAGCAGAGCATCAAATGAGGTTTCCTTCGTTGGAGATGTCCCACACACAGGCTCCATAGAACTGTTGTGGCTATAGTCATCCCATATTAAGAAATACAGTTCAAAATCATCTCCTTGAGCATCATCATGGTGTACTTTTGTTAAGATGATACGGGTTCCCTCATCCATGTCATAGGTGTAAGACTCACCGCTTTGCCGAGTAAGGTGTCCTGGAAAGAAGTAGGAATGATAGTAAGGCTCCTGATTTTTGCACAAGTACAGACAATCAGATGTCGTTCCATCTCCGTAACATTCAATGGAACCAACAGCCGCTGGTTCCTTTTTCTCCCAATCAACTGCCCCGTCTGCGGTGTCTCTTATCAGTTTTTCAACAAAGGCAATGATCCTCCGCTCATTCGGAGAAAGCCCAGAGAGATCGTAGCTGACCAGCCTGTCGATAGATATCTCCAAAGTCTGTGCGATGGCAGCAATCAGATCAATGGTCAATTTGGAAGTGTTGTCCTCCTTGTTTGCGCGGGAGAGGTAACCAGCGCTGACGTTGGCCGCTGCTTCCAAATCACCGATTTTGATTGACTTCTGTTTTGCCAGAAAATAGATGTTGTCTAAGCACCGCTTTTTGTCGAATGCTTCCATGAGGCAACGCCTCCTTTCGGTTGATGACATCATCATAGCATAAATTGACTATATTGTCAATAGCCTATTTATAATTGAAAAATTAGAAAATTTTCTAAACCGTATTGAAAAATACAGAGCGTTAGAACACTCGGTACTAAAAAGTTGATGAATACAACAACTAACAGGACGATACGGTGGAATATTCAATAAAGCGTTACGCTGTTACAATGTACTGTATGATACAGTAAGGTGCAAGAGGGTACCTACTGATACATCAGACCCGGCATCTTCACTTGGTGCCGCCCGTCATCTGGCATCTTCAAATCGCCCAGAAAGACAGCATAGGTCACGACCCATTAATCAATCCAGCTTTACACCCCATATCTCTTCGACCGTCCCTCCGGCTTTAGACTCGACAAAACGCCGAATTTCGGGGTTGGCCTTCAAGTATTCAATCACAGCCGCGTCACGTCTTTTGTACTCATCAGCAATGTCATCATCTCCGTAGTTAGGGACTGCTTCATCAATAAATCCGGCCTCTTTAGCATTTCTAATCACAGCCCCCAATTCTCCGGTATTCATAATGGCCTCAACCACACTTATGGCGTATTGCCTCTTCAAAGTATCCTCAAAGCTTTTTACAAAGGCCAGCTGATGAGTGTAAGGATAAGGCATTAGATTAAGTGCAATACCATCAACCATTCGGTGGCAATAATCGATGGTAGCCATAAACGAGAATTGGAATAGCCGGTCAAGCGTGGTTGCAAAGTGGATAACTTGTTTTTCATCCATGCCATCCTTTTCCATCCGAGTAATTATTTCCTGGATAAAATCATGTGTGTCACCTAAATCGGGCGTTCGACTATGATCTTTCATAAAAGTATATGCAAACCCACGCTGTTGAGCAAGTTGGGTCAATACAGTGTGAATAACTGGGATGTCATCATCATCGAAGTTAATAACCCCTTTCTCATCTTTAAGTTTATCTACAGTACCGCCTCCCGCTTCAACGAATTTAACAAAGTTACGACGCAGTTTTTTTGCCGCAGAATCGATATCCTCATGGGCAAGAACTTCTTGTGCGACTACCCTTGCAACATGGTTTAAAGACTTCATAAATAATACCTCCTCGTTGGTGTTAATGTTATTGTAGCACAACCGTTGGCATATGTCAGGGACACTATTTTAGACCTTAAATGTCCATCCCAATCTGAGTAAAACCTTCTTAGTACACACCATTTGCGTAATATCTTTTGAGCCGTATGCACAGACGCTAAGTTGCGAACGATTCGGGTAAAATTATAAGCGGGGGAGTTATCCCCGCTTATAACAGGGTCAAAGCCCAAAGGCCGATGCATCCTTGACTCTCTCCAGTTCATCCGCATAGACCTCGATAAAGTCTATCCCGGCATAGGGGACGGAGAAATCTTTGCTTACGATGCCCAACTCCTTCAGCCGATAGGTTGCTGCCTCCAAAGAAACATCGAAGGTATCGACCATATCATGTACGATAGCAATGCTGCGGATAAGGCTCCGTTCCTTCCTGTGCCGCTGCGCCACTAACTCTACGGCGGACTTTGGCATGAGAATGGCCGATGAGAACCGATTGGCCTGGAACTCCATGCGGTCGTGGTCGTTCCAGCTTCTGGAATTCGTCTTGCTCATTTTCGTGTTGTCCCGGCGGCACTGAATCATAGGAGCCATCGTTGAGCCAAAGAACGACATCTGGTCTGGGTCGTATCGGAAGAAGGCCGAGTGGAAGATGTCATGTCCTCCTTCATGCCCAAGGGTGAACCGATACCGATGTTTCTGGCTTTCTTCCAAGAGGCTGTTGTCCACAATGACGGTTCGGGCCTTTGCGCTAATATACTCAGCCCGGTTAGTCTCAGGCGACCACACGATCACCCTGTCCGTATCATTGAACACCGTCATACCCAGATAGATGCCGTTGTGGGAAAGATACTGGTAGTCCGTAGTCATTCCAAGGTAGCACTCGATAAAGCCCTCTATGTCTACGGGCGCTGGGTTTCTCAGAACTTCCGGCTGGAAATCCCGTACATACTCTTCTCCGATTGTGTCGATTTCTTCCTTCTTTAGAACGGGGACTCCGTTCTTCTGGGTTCTGTACGAGGGCGTGTACATAAATTGCTTTTACCCCTTCCGCTTCTTCAGCTCGGCAACAAACTTCATCCACTCCTCCTCTCCCGCATCCAGGTCACGGGCGGTGCGAAGGGCGGCGGACACATACTCCCGCTCCATGATGTAGCCAGGGAGGTCCGGTGCCACGGAATTACGCTTTCTGCCTGCCAAGTCAAGCATAGTAGATTTTTCGTCTTCCGACAGGAGGAGAACCTGGGAGATGAGTTCCAGCTTATCCATTTCAGGCGGGTTGCGCCGATCCTTCTCGATGTCGCTCAAATAGGGCGCTGAGATGCCGATGCGCTCCGCCATCTTGCGGAGGGGGATTTGCTTTTCCACACGTTTCCGCTGGATAAACTCTCCGAAATTCTGATACTGTGCGTTCATAATGGTTTCACCTTTTCTTTTCAATTAGGCCATCCTTCGTCATATCTTGTCATTCTTTAGACTGCACTTTCGCCTCATAGCGGTTTGCGTCTCTCATTTGACTGCTCTCGACTGTACTCGGCCCTTCATTTTCAACACTCGGTGAATGCGGCAAGAAAGCGTGTATGCTAACTTGCGAATAAAAGTATAGCACAGAAGTGCATCTTTGTCAAGGGTAGGGACGTGTCTTTTTTTAGTGCTCTCGGGGGAATGTAAAAGCTGGGAAGTCCCGCAGGCTCCCCAGCTTGATTATTTTGCATTCATCGCCCGGATCATATGCAGCGCCGCTTGTTTCTGCTCCGGGGTAAGCGACACCCAATTGTCAAACAGTTCCTTCAGTTCCGGGGTCAATTCCACCATCTCGCTCTCGGCGAAGAACTGAGCCAGGGAGATGCCAAAGGCGGAACATACGGACTCCAGAGTTGAAATGGAAGGAACAGTGTTCCGCTTAAAGATGTTCGCAAGCGTGGACTCGGAGAGGCCACTCTCTTTCGCCAGACGATAAGCAGTCCAGCCCCGCTCCGCCATTAACTGTCGCAGCTTGGAATGTGTGTCCATTATGCCACCTCCCTCTGGTCAATATTTTACCGTTCACTTAAATGGTTTTATACGGTTGACTTGTACGGTATATACCGTTATATTAAACTGTATCAGCCGTCACGAAGGAGTGGTAAAATGACGGAGCGAGAACTACGGCGGCATCGGTGCTGCTTTACTGGACACAGGCCGGAAAAGCTGGAACAGCCGGAATCGATGGTCGTGGAGGCATTAAAAAAAGAAATCCGCACAGCGATTGCTGACGGATTTCAAACATTTATTTCTGGAATGGCGAGAGGTGTGGACCTTTGGGCGGCGGAGATCGTGCTGTCTTTCCGAGATGAGGGCGCGGCAATCCGGCTTATCTGTGCAAGCCCCTATCGAGGGTTTGAGAACCGCTGGAGCCCGGAGTGGCAGGAGCGGTATCGACAGGTTTTGGAACGAGCCGACTTAGTGCGGTTCATTTGTCCTGCATACAGCCCGGACTGCTTTCGGAGAAGGAATGAGTGGATGGTGGATCATTCCGCGCGGGTCATTGCCATCTACAACGGAGAGGGCGGGGGAACAAGGAACACGGTGACATATGCCAAGCAAAATGGCGTACCAGTGGTTAATGTACTCAACTCAGATGTCCTCATCAAGTGAGTCGGGTAGTTCATTTGAGCATTCTATATGATTCACTGTTTGGTCGAAAATACAATCCCTAATAACAGCTATGCACTCTTCGGTGTTTTTGGCGATGTCCTTTCCCCAGAAACGAATAACTGTCCACCCAAGATAATTAAGTTTTCGATTTATTTCATTGTCCCTTTCCATATTACGGCTTATTTTCTTTTCCCAATATTCAGGATTTACTCCGTTTCGAATCCTGGGGAGCAATACTGTATACCAATCCTTTCCATGAAAGAATTCACTGTCGCAGAAGATGGCAATTTTATATTTGGTCAACACTATATCCGGTTTTCCAGGCAAAGCAGCGTAGTTTTTTCGGTAGCGGTATCCACTATGCCACAGAGCCTTTCGGAGTTTTACTTCAATGGCCGTGTTTTTGGAGCGAATACGCGACATTGCTTTGTGCCGCTGTTCCCTTGTTAAATCATCCATTGGGCCACCTCCGTTTACCATCATAATGCAGCCACTCATCCACCAGCACCTATAGTACCGGGAACCTGTACGCACAAGTCGGGGAGCAAACTGGCTTCGCTCCCCGGCTTGTGCGGTTAGGACAATTAGAGTTCTAACGCAGATATGTCTAAAGGTTTTCGGCTCAAGTATAGATCATACATTTTTACCGCCGGAAGCAAACGAATTTGAATATCGGTCAGTTCCAGATTGCGCAACATGGAAAGTGAGGCTGTACCGAGTTTGGCCACATTGTCTTGCTCGGTTGGTATCAGAAAACAATTCTTTACATCTTGAATATGGTTCTGATTAATAAAATCCCGATAGGCCAACTGATAGAGGTACTGCTTTGTCACATCCCCAACTCCAGGCTGCCCTCTTAACGGCTTGCCGCTTTCGAGCTGGATGCAATAATATTTGGCATCAAAAATCACGAAAGTATAGGTGCCATCTTCCTCATAGATGTTGATAAGGTCTGGAGTAAGCGTCTCTGTGGCTGTTTTTACAAATGCTGTGCCATCAGCATTCCAGCCCTGCCACTGCGGTTTCTCAATGATATCAATAAGAAGAGCCTTGGGATTATAGCCTGGGGCCAGCCCGTCTGGAAGTGGAAGGTGGCGGAGCTGTGTTTTGAGCTTGTTGTTGAACACCTCCGCACAGACATCCTCCCACACCAGATTAAAGCTATTTGTCCCGTACATACTGATCCCCTCGGACTCAGCAAGGGCGCGATGGTGTGCAACAAATGCATAGAGCGTTTTAAGGATGGTCTGCTTGTGCGTATTGAACTGAACGCCCAATTCGGATTGGAGCCGATAGAGGATGTATTCTTTGTCACCAAAATCATCCAAAGCCTCATCGGAAACATCTGCCTCAACCAAATCAAAGAGGTCTATCAGCCCTGCATCTCGAAGCTGACGGGAGCTTTCGGAAACAATACATCTATGCAGCCGGTAGAAAAAGTCCTGCTCATCGTCAACGGAGCGGTGTGTGTAGATGTCAACGTAGTATGGACGGTTGTTGCTAATCAATGCAAACCCGTTGTCAATGGTCTGTCCCCAAAGAATAGGTCCTTCACCATTGACTTCAACAATATCCTCGGAATTGATATACGCGCCATATTGATGGTAGTCCTCCAGAAGAAACAGCATGACTGCGAGAATGTTAAAGCTGCTGCTCTGGCCGTCCCCGTTGTAGAGGTTGACGATTTGCTCTTTGCTGCCGTACCTTCGTAAAACTCGAATTGCCTGCTTCAGCTCTATATCTGGGGCATCATTTTGAGTAATGTACTTGGGGAAACACTTAACAACCCGATCTCCGACTGTTAGCACACCCACATAGGTAAACACATAGAAGCATTCACTGCTCTCACCAGCATCATCGGCTATTTCGATATCGGCATCTGATAAATCCGAAAGGTCCCTCTGGCCTGCAGTATTCTTCATAGCCTTCATGACGCCGAATGATTTGAGCCGCCGGATGAAAGATTCGGCATCGGATTCACTAAAACTGAAAATAGACTTGATTTCGTTTTTGGTATAGCGTTTCTGCTCACGCACATACCGAGAGATGAATCCCATAGCGGTCACCTCTCGAAGTCATTGTACTTGGCAAGGAAATCCGCTCCGAATATTTCAATCCCTGTCTCATCAAAAGCGGAACACACAGAGGAATACTTGCTTGCATCGCACCCCTCAAACAGACGGCGCTTGACCGATTTGGCAGCATCCTCATAAAGATACATGATGACCTTGCTCTTAAAGGCAGCAATAAACTTTTCCGGGGAGTCCATCCGCTGATTGTCACCATAGGCAAAAACCTGTTTCGACAGGAAATAGGGGCCGAGCAGCTTGTCCTCATTAATATTATATGTTACAGCCAGTGTGTCATTGAGGGCCTTTCGGAGCTGGTTCCAGTTGATGTCACGGGCGTGGCCACCGCGCCCCAGAGTAACGACACCGCCAACCTCGGCATCGTTCTCATCGATACCGATGTACTCAAAACTCCACCGCCGCTTGAAAGCGGTGTCCATCGGGTAGACTCCCTGATCCGCACTGTTCATCGTTGCCCAAATGAACATATTGTCCGGGATACGGAGGCTGTCCGGGGATTTGCCAAGTTCGGAAATCAGATATTTTCTGATATCCTCCGTGGCGTGGATTTCATACTCACTTGCCCCTGAGTCGGAGCGATCCAAGAGCTGGAATACCTCACCGAACACTGCGGCCACTTTTGCACGATTGATTTCTTCGATGAGCAGAAGGTGGGGTTGGGGTGATTCGGTGCGTCCGCTTTTTAATGCCGCTACCAGCACACGCATAAAAGGCCCCGGTACAAAGTCATAACGAATTTCTCCGGTTGGCCCGGTCACCGGCTTGTAGCTGCCGACAAACTGCGAATAGGTATACTCCGGGTGGAAGGTGACACGTTCATAGGAACCGCTGGTATCAGCCAGCAGGGAATCTTTGTCCTCGTTCAGTCGGTGGCTCTTGCCAGTACCGGGAGCGCCGAATACGATCCTGTTTCGCTCGAAGGAGGTTGGGAGGCCAGTTTCAAAGCGAATCGTCAAGAGCAGCTCAAACAGCCAGTCAAGGAAAGCGCCTCTGGCATCCTCACGGTCTGGACGCCACTGAGAGGAAACGTAGTATTCATCCTCGCCAATGCTGTATGTATCTGCATAGTAGCGCGGTCTGCCAGCTTCATCCTGCATCCCCGCTCTGAACTCTTCGTCTGTTGTTCCCGCCGGACGCTTATAAAGGATGCCATGTAGATTATTGTGCCGGAACAGCAGAGAGCATTGCTCCCGGCTTTCAAGAGTTGGCAAAGTGTAGCCGTTAAAAAGCCGATGGCGTGACATAATATCAAGGCTGGTGAAAATGAACTCTTTATTGTCCATTGCCATCAGTTCTTCACGAGTATACTCATGCGCGGCTGTTTCTTCGCCATAGAATCCACGCGGGTTGGGAACCGTGTAATCAAACAAAGGCTCCAATTCTGGGTAGGCGGTTACAGAATCTTGGCGGAAATCAGGACACACTGCGCGGAGGACAAAGAAAAAGGCTTTTAACTCTGAACGCTCCGAATCCTGTGTAATCATACGAATGGTCTGGTTCGAGTGGTCATCAAGGCCAATCACAGGCAGCATCGAACACCAATAATAGGCCGCAGGAGCATCTCTCAAAATATCAGTGCGGCTCACCGCATCTGGAAAGATGTATGAAATATCGACAACTGTCGTACTCTCATCATTATATTTTTCCCCACGGTCTATGCTTCTGACAACACCGAGGGCCTTAAATCCTTGTTTCCATGCCGTAGGCATACCTTTGCTGTTATCGGAACCCAGCCACAAAAACGTGTAGGTTCCCGGTAAGAGGTCCGCAGGAACCTGAGTACAGACCACCGAAATAGTCATAGGTGAAGTCAAGATGCCGCTCTCTTGCGCATCGATCAGCCTTATGTCCTCAACACTCGTTTTACCAAGCCGCAATGTAGCAAATGTCATTTATATCCCCCCAGCAACTTTCTTTGATTTCTCAGCTTCCAACGCCTTCCGCAAAGGTGGAAAGAGCTTCCGGCCTTGATTGTCAACGCGGCGGATGATTCCCTCTGCGGCATTTGATGTTAGGTAGTAGCGCTCTCCGACCCGTTCTCGTTCCACAATATCCAACAGGCTGGACGGGATAGGCTTTGCCGGAGTGGGGCTCACAGCGCTTCCAATAAATGAATCATCCCAGGCAAGCCCCGCTTTAGGCCACTTATAGCTGCTCGATTCGTCAGAGAAGTCGATTTCCGATAGATGAAGCGGTGACCAGGCTGTTTTAGAAAATTCAGGAACATAGGATTGTAGGTCGTCTCGGCTAAGAAGCGGACGGTCAGTCAAAAGTTCGGTATGGACTCTCTGCGCAATCCACTCTACAACCGGGACAGATACCGCATTTCCGATAGCAGTATATCGCAAAGTATCGGTATCCTCACTATCAACAGCATATCGAGCGGGCAATGTCCAGTAGTCGGGAAACCCCTGGAGGCGTTCATATTCTTTTGGAGTTAAACGCCGTACACCATCTGCACATACAACATAGGTCCTGCTCCAATCAGTGCCTGTGTGTCTGCCGGATGTCGCGGCAAGGCAATATGCTACTTTGGGAACCTTGGGGTACTCATTTTCTTTGCTGGCTTCTGTCAAGAAATCTTTCCGCTCATTCGAAGGTATGTGCGCCCCCGCCGAATCGAACATGACTCTCTGTGCTTTCTGAGGCGAGTTTTTCCAGCAGCAAAGATAAACGCGAGGACGAGATTGGGGGACACCAAAGTAGCGGCTGTTTAAAAGTCTCCATGCCACCGCATATCCCATAGAAGTCATCCGTTGTAAAATCACGCCAAAGTCACGGCCACCGTTTGAGTTGAAGAGGCCCTCAACATTTTCAATAATAACAACCTCCGGGGAGTTAGCTTCTATTAAATTTGCATACTGGAAAAACAATCCGGAGCGACTACCACCCAACCCAAGCCGTGTGGCAGCGCCTCTGGCTACTGATATATCTTGACAGGGGAATCCGCCGCACCACACTTCAGCGTTTGGTATATCATTGGCCGCTACTTGGCAAATGTCTGTTGCCCTTGGCACGTTTGGCCAGTGGGATGTAAGGACTTCATTGCAGAATTGATTGATTTCGCATAAATAAGCTGTCTCAAAGCCATGCTGCTCAAAGGCGATATCAAATCCACCAATTCCCGCAAAAAACGAATTAACTCTAAACCGCTGGTGTGCATCCATATGAATGGGTGTACAGTCCGCTACCGATGTGTCAGAAACTTCGGCAATTTCGGAAATATCACAGGAAAGGGCCGTACAAATCTTTGCAAGCACTTCAGTCGTTACAATCTCATTTTTTCCAAGTTTAGCTATAGAGGCTCGGCTAATCCCAGCAGCTTCACGAAGGTCCTTTTTTCTTAGACCCTTTTCAGCTAAACGGTGCCACAGCTTATCGTAAACGATAGTCATCCTATCCCTCCGCAGGTCTGTATTCTACCATTCATTATAACTGCTCCAATATAAAATAGCAAGAAAAAATCTGTGAACGCAGACTTATTTTAGCTTGGACTGAGATAAACGATATTTCAACGCCAAACCAAAGATTTAACGGAAATCTTGACATTTGCTTCTCCATCCCCAAAAGTTTAACGCTTTTTCCAAAATTTCAACGCATACAAAGGCCAAAAGATCAGGGAAGAGCAAAAAAGCACCGACACAGACCGGGAGCTACCACGGTCAATGGCGGTGCTTGCATTCAAAATGTACGAAAAACTACCTCTTTCAGCAGTTTTGAGCAAAAAGGAGGGACGATAATCTCGATACCTTTGTATCAAAATCATCGTCCCTACATGGCGCAGAAGGAGGGATTTGAACCCTCGCGCGCTTTTTAGACGCCTACTCCCTTAGCAGGGGAGCCCCTTCGGCCACTTGGGTACTTCTGCATATCAACTTGTCCGGTCTTTGAAAATGGCGGAGAGAGTGGGATTCGAACCCACGGATGCTCACGCATCGCCGGTTTTCAAGACCGGTTCCTTAAACCGCTCGGACATCTCTCCTCATCGGCTTGAGGCACGTGTTGTATGATACCACAGAGACGCAGGTTTGTCAACAGGAAATTTTCGATAGTTGAACAGAATGGAAACGTCCCAAAGCAGGCGCATTATTTCATTTACAGCCGCAAAGGAATGACGGCAAGTCAGGTTTTGAAGGCAAAGCGCAGCCGTTGGGGAATTGAAAATCAGCTGCACTGGGTACTGGATATGCAGTTCCTTGAGGCTGAGAGCAGGGCCGGAGCGGGCAATTCCGCCAAACACCGAAACGTCATCCGGCACTGGGCCTATGATCTCCTGAAATCCAAAACCTCTGTGCGCGGCAGCTCTCTCAATCAGCGGTTCAAAGGTTTGCTCAATAAATCTGTCTTGGACAAAATCGTCCGCTCCGCTTTCTGCTCATGATTTATTTCCTCATTCAATTACCCTGCTATCCGGCAAAAACCCCCTTGTTTTCTCCAACATTTTCCGATATAATGGAAAAATCAAGAAAAAGAAGAATGGGAGGTCCCCCTATGGATAACAAACGAGGCGCCTGCCTGGTCTGCGGCAAGCCCCTGCAATATTTTGAGACCGAGCGGGAGCTGACCTGCGCACTCTGTGGCAAGACCTTCTCCAGCAGCGCGAGCTGTATGGACGGCCACTACGTCTGCGACGAATGCCACGCCCGGCAGGGGGTGGAGGTGATATTGGAGCACTGCAAAAAGAGCGCCTCCAGAGACCCTGTCGCCCTGGCCCGGGAGATCATGGCCGACCCCTACATCTACATGCACGGCAACGAGCACCACATCCTGGTGGGCGCGGTGCTCCTGACCGCCTACCGCAACGCCGGAGGGGACATCGACCTGGACGCCGCCTTGGAGGAGATGCGCGCCAGGGGGTCAAAGTACCCCGGCGGGTCCTGCGGCTTCTGGGGGTGCTGCGGCGCGGCGGTCAGCGCGGGGATGTTCTGGAGCATCGCCACCGGCACCACTCCCCTCTCCGGCAAGAGCTGGGGCCTGGGCAACCGCCTCACCGCCGCCGCCCTGGACGCCATAGGCGAGACCGGCGGGCCCCGGTGCTGTAAGCGCAACTCCTACACCGCCATCCGAACGGCGGCGGCGTTCGTGAAGGAGCACCTGGGGGCGGCCATGGAGCTGCCGGAGACCATCGCCTGCACCCACTATGAGGAGAACCAGCAGTGCCTGCGGCGGCACTGCCCCTACTACCCGGGCTGACCCGGAAATTTTACATCGGAGGAACCTGCCATGAAATGGCTTGCCCTGCATATCGACACCTCCCCCGCCGGCCTGGAGCCGGTGGAGGCCGCTCTGAGCGCCTTGGGCATCGACGGCCTGGTCATCGAGGACGAGGAGGACTTCCGCCGCTTCCTGGAGCAGAACCGGCAGTACTGGGACTACGTGGACGAGGAGCTGGACCGCTCCATGTCCGGCAAGTGCCGGGTCACCTTCTACGTGGAGGAGAGCGCCGAGGGCTACGGTCAGGCAGCGGCGGTGCGCATCGCCCTGGCGGCGCTGAAGAAGGACCACCCGGAGTACGCCCCCCTCCTCATGACCATGGACGGCGTGGAGGACGCGGACTGGGAGAACAACTGGAAGGTCTTCTACAAGCCCATGGAGATCGGGGAGCGCCTGATGGTGGTCCCGGAGTGGGAGGAGGCCAAGAGCGGGGGCCGGGTGACGGTGCGCCTCAACCCCGGCCTCACCTTCGGCACCGGGAGCCACGCCACCACGCGGCTCTGCCTCACGGCCCTGGAAAAATGCGTGCGGCCCGGTATGCGGATGCTGGACCTGGGGTGCGGGAGCGGGATATTATCCATCGCCTCCCTGCTCCTGGGCGCGGAGACCGCCTTCGGCTGCGACATCGACGAGAAGGCGGTGGACACCGCCTACACCAACGCCGCCCTCAACGGCATCCATCCGGACCGGTACACCGTCCGGTGCGGGGACGTGCTCAGCGATACCCGCCTGCAAAAGGAGATGGGCGCGGGCTACGACGTGGTGGCGGCGAATATCGTCGCCGACGTCATCATCGCCCTCACCCCAGCGGTGCGGCCCCTCATGAAGGAGGACGGCCGCTTCCTCTGCTCGGGCATCATCGAGGGCCGGGAGGAGGAGGTCCGTGCCGCCCTGGAGAAAAACGGCTTCCAGGTCCTGGAGACCGGGCAGTCCGAGGGCTGGTTCAGCTATCTCTGCAAATGATACGAAAGGGGGCGGCGGAATGGAGACCTACCGGCGGGATTTCACCATCGGCGAGAGGGAGACCCAGCGCTTCTACCGGATGCTGACCCTGCGGAAATGGAGCAGGGGCATTTTGGGCTTCGGCGCGGCGGGGGCCCTGGCGGTGTGGATGTACCTCAGCCGCGTCAGCCTGTCCGCCGGGATGCAGGCTGCCGCCGTTTTGGGCGGATTTTTGGCGGGGGCGGCGCTGTCCACGGCGTGCGTCCTGACCGCCGCGTGGTTCCAGGTCCACGGACAGCTCCGGCGGTCCGGGCGGACCAGCTATGTCCAGGAGACAGAGATCAGCGGCCTGGGCATCCGGGTCACGGTGGGGCAGGACAGGGCGAAGCTGGACTTTGACCGCCTCCAGGAGGTCCGGGAGACCCGGGGGGCCTTCTACCTCTTCCTGGCCCCGGGGCAGGCGTGGATTCTGCCGAAGGCCCAGATGACGGATGTGTCCGGCGAGTGCGCCGCCCTGCGGGAGATTTTCCGCACAGTGGTGCCAAGCAGGCGGCTGAAGCTGCGCTGAAGCCCGCAGAGGCGCGCTCCAAAGTAAAACGGCACACGCCCCCTCTCCGGGCTGGCGTGGGCCTTTTCCTGCGTTCTGCCGTCACCGTGCGGAGAAGCCGGAATCGCGCAGACCGAAGAGCGAAGATAAAAAGTTTTTCTTTTTTTGCTTCTTTTTTTCTTTATACATAAAGAAAAAAAGAAGGAAAGGAGTTCCAGTATGAAGCAGTTATTGAACACCCTCCTGGGTATCCCGGAGGTCAAGAGCCTGGTGGAGGCGGTGGAGCGGGGGGAGTGCCCCGCGGCAGTGACGGGCCTGGGGAGCGTCCACCGCGCCCAGGTGGGGGCGGCGCTGGCGGAGGGGACGGGGCGTCCCCTGGTGATGGTCTGCGACCACGAGGGGGACGCGGTGCGCCTGGCGGAGGACCTGGAGACCCTGCTGGGGGTGAGCCCCCTGCGGCTCTTTGCCCGGGAGCTCTTCGTGCGGGCGGGGACGGTCATCTCCCGGCAGTGGGAGCTGGGCCGGATCGGGACCCTCTGCCGGCTGGGGCAGGAGAAGGGGCCCCTGGTGCTGGTGTGTACGGCGGAGGGCCTCCTGCAAAAGACCAGCCCCGCGGATGCCCTCCAGGGGGCGGCTGTTACGCTGAAAATGGGGGAGCGGTGCGACCTCGCGGACCTGTCCCGCCGCCTCACCGCCGCCGGGTACACCCGGGCGGACCAGGTAGAGGGCGTGGGGCAGTTCGCCCTGCGGGGGGGCATCCTGGACGTGTTCTCCCCCCTCATGGAGGAGCCGGTGCGGTGCGAGTTCTTCGACGATGAGATCGACTCCCTGGGCTCCTTCGACACCGCCACCCAGCGCCGGACGAAAAACCTGGACAGCGCCCTCCTCCTGCCCGCGGCGGAGCTTCTGCCGGAGGCGGGACTGGCGTCCTGCTTCGACTGCCTGCCGCCGGACGCACTTCTCTGCCTGAGCGAGACGGGGCGGGTGGCCGAGCGGGTGAAAAACGTCCTCTGGCAGGCCAAGGAGGATACGGAATCCCTCCTGGCGGCGGGGGAGAAGGACGGGGACCTGACGCGCCTGCTCCTCTCTCAGAGCGAGTGGCTGGAGGCCCTGGAGCGTTTCCCGGTGTGCATGATGGAGGCCCTGCCCACCTCCCGGTATCCCCTGCCGCCCAAGACGCTCCTGGCGGTGAACGCCAAACAGCTGAGCGCCTACGGGGGGAGCATTGATGCCGCCGCCGGAGACCTGGAGCACTACCGGGAGGCTGATTTTGCCGTGCTGCTTCTCTGCGGAAGCGAGGGCCGGTGCCGGAACATGCAGAGGATGCTGCAAGGCCGGGACCTGCCGGCGTCCCTGGACTTCGACGGCCGGGCCATGCCCGCCCCGGGGGAGATCCGTATCACCGTGGGGGCCCTCTCCGCCGGTGCGGAGTACCCTCAGCTGAACTTGGCGGTGCTCACCGAGGGACAGCTCACCGCCGCCACCGCCGGACGCCGGACGCCCGCCAAGTCCGGCCGGCAGGACAACCGGCAAAAGCTCCTCAGCTACGCCGACCTGACCCCCGGGGACCTGGTGGTCCACGTCCACCACGGCATCGGCCGCTTTGAGGGCATCCGGAAGATGCCCGTGGACGGGGTGGAGAAGGACTATATCAAGATCGCCTATGCCGGAGGAGACAGCCTCTACGTCCCCGCCACGGCCCTGGACCTGGTGAGCAAGTACATCGGCGGCGGCGGGGCCACCGATGAGGAGGGCCGTCCCGCCGCGCGGCTGAACAAGCTGGGCGGCACCGACTGGACCAAGCAGAAGACCCGGGCCAAGGCCGCGGCCAAGGACCTGGCCAAGGGCCTCATCGCCCTGTACGCCGAGCGGCAGCGCCGCCCCGGCTTTGCCTTCTCCCCGGACTCCCCCTGGCAGGAGGAGTTTGAGGAGTCCTTCGACTACGCGGAGACCAACGACCAGCTCCGGTGTATCGCGGATATCAAAAAGGATATGGAAAAACCGGTCCCCATGGACCGGCTGCTCTGCGGCGACGTGGGCTACGGGAAGACGGAGGTGGCCCTGCGGGCGGTGATGAAATGCGTGCTGGACGGGAAGCAGGCGGCCATCCTGGTGCCCACCACCGTCCTGGCCCAGCAGCATTTCACCACGGCGGTGAACCGCTTCCGCTCCTTCCCGGTGGAGATCCGGGTCCTCAGCCGCTTCCAGACCCCCGGGCAGGCCCGGCAGATCCTCTACGACCTCCAGGCCGGGAAGATCGACCTCCTCATCGGCACCCACAAGCTGCTGCAAAAGGACATCCGCTTCAAGGACCTGGGCCTTCTGGTGGTGGACGAGGAGCAGCGCTTCGGCGTGACCCACAAGGAGAAGCTCAAGGAGATGAGCCGTCAGGTGGACGTGCTCACCCTCTCCGCCACCCCCATCCCCAGGACGCTGAACATGGCCCTCTCCGGCATCCGGGATATGTCTACCCTGGAGGAGCCCCCTCACAACCGCCAGCCCGTGCAGACCTATGTGGTGGAGCACAACTGGGAGATGCTGGCCGACGCCATGCGCCGGGAGATCGACCGGGGCGGGCAGGTCTACTACCTCCACAACCGGGTGGAGACCATCGACCTAACCGCCGCCCGTATCCAGAAGCTGGTGGGCGGGGGCGTCAACGTGGTGGTGGGCCACGGAAAGATGGAGGAGAAACAGCTTTCCTCCGTCATGCAGCAGATGGTGGAGGGCACCGCCCAGGTGCTGGTGTGCACCACCATCATCGAGACAGGCATCGACATCGCCAACGTCAACACCCTCATCATCGAGGACGCGGACCGCTTCGGCCTCAGCCAGCTCCACCAGCTCCGGGGCCGCATCGGCCGCAGCGCCCGCCGGGCCTACGCCTATATGACCTACCGGCAGGGGAAGGTCCTCAGCGAGGTGGCAAGCAAGCGGCTGACCGCTATCCGGGAGTACGTGGAGTTCGGCTCCGGGTTCAAGATCGCCATGCGGGACCTGGAGATCCGCGGCGCGGGGAACCTGCTGGGGCCCGAGCAGTCGGGGTATATGATGACCGTGGGGTACGATATGTACCTCCAGCTCCTGGAGGACGCGGTGCTGGAGGAGCGGGGGGAGAAAAAGAAGGTCACCACCGAGTGCTCCGCCGACCTCACCATCTCCGCCAACATCCCCGAGCGCTATGTCCCCTCCAGCCAGCAGCGCATGGACCTCTACCGCCGCATCGCCGCCATCCGCACGGACGCCGACGCATCCGACCTCCTCGACGAGCTCATGGACCGCTACGGGGAGCCGCCCAAGAGCGTCTACGCCCTCCTGGACGTGGCCATGCTCCGGGCCGCCGCCGCCAAGGCGGGGGTCAGCGACATCTCCCAGCGGGGCGACAAATTGAAGCTCACCATCGCCGACTTCGACCCCGAGGCGGTGGTCTCCGTGTGCTCCGGGCCCAAGTACCGCCAGCGGCTGATTCTCGCCGCCGGGGACGTGCCCGCGCTTACGCTGACCCTCCGGGGCAAGGCACCCGTGCTGGAGGAGGCCCTCGATCTGGTGGAGGACCTGCGCTTGGCGCGGGAGGGGAAGCCTACCCAGGTTTCGTAAAGATGTTTTTGGGCCCCGATCTCTTGATCGGGGCCCAAAAAGGTTCCGTGTGTTCAGCTCCAGGCCAGCAGGCGGTCCGCCGCCAGCTGTACCTGCTCCTCCGTCAGCTCCCAGCCCGCCTGGATACAGATGATCCGGTCGCCGTAGTACAGCAGGAAGTCCTGCCAGCGGCCCCCTCGGATCATGGCCCGCTCCGCGCCGCAGCGGGGCACGGCGGGCTGGAAGGGGGTGGTGGAGTGGTACTCCGAAAGGGCGTCCCAGCAGAGGTCCCGCAGCCAGTCCCAGGGGATGATCGCCGTCTGATAGCTCCAAATGGGCAGGTCACTGCCGATCTCCAGGGCGTCCTGGTCGAATCTGCCGCAGGAGGCCAGGAGGGACCGGTCCACCTCCGCCTCGTAGGAGCAGTGGGCCTCCGCCGGGACGTCGAAGCCCAGGTCCTCCAGGGTGACGGGCAGGCCGTCCCGGTAGAGGTCCCGCGTGTAGCCGTAGCTGGTGGTGTAGACCTCGGCGGGCTCCCGGTGCATGGCCCCGGTGGACGCCAGGCGCATGGCCAGGGCGATGGCCCCCGCGGCGTAGAGCACCCCCAGGCCCACGCACAGGGCGATATACCCGCCCCGCACCACGCCCCGGGAGAGGCCCCGCTTCTTCAGCCACTTCAGCCCCAGCGGGATCGCCACGATCAGCAGCGCCGCCATGCCGAAGGAGTAGGCCATGACGATGGCCATGCCCGGCTTGAGGACCTCCGAAAGCGTCCCCGCGAGGCACAGGGCCAGAGCCCCGATCAGCACCCAGCCGCCCATGAGCCGGGCCTGGGTGTGGACCTTTTTACAGGCTCCACCCCGGGCTACCGACGCCTTGGAGCGGAAATACCAGATGAAGTAGTCCGCCAGGATGGCGACGAGGTACACCAGCAGGACTGCTAACAGCAGGTACAGCCCCAGCGTCATGTTGCTGCTGACTGCGGAGAGGGGGGCGTACCGGAAGCTGCTGGTGTGGCTCCAGGTAGTGACCCCCACGCTCACCAGCAGGAGGCAGTGGGCCAGCACCAGCGTTTTGAGCATGGTCTTGTGGATGCTGCGGAGTTTCTCGCCCTCGTCGGTCTCAATGGGCACCGGGTCGGGGCGGGTACTGCGGAAGTACTGGATGGGGCCGTAGGCGGAGACGAACTCCCAGCCCGCCGCCGCGCAGTAGTCGGCGTAGGTCTCCTGTCCCCCGGTGGGACTGCCGTCGAAGACGGAGGCATCGGGGAAGTAGGTGACGGCGTAGCGGACGCTGGAGGGTTCAGCCCGGCGGTAGGTGCGCCACATGCTGTCCACGCTCTCCAGAAGCCACCCCTTCGCGGCCATTTTCTCCAGCCGCCGGGCCATGGCCTCGCTGTCGTTGGCCTGGTACCAGTTTAGTTCCCGTTTTTTCTCCTTGCTCACGCAAATTCCCCCTCTCCAAATTTCCGGTAATCCTCCGTCTGCCGCTCCAGGCGGCGGACCTCCCCGGCCAAGCGCTCCCGGCCCTGGGGGGTGATGAGGTAGCTCCGCTTGCGGCCCTCCACCTTGGTCTCCCGGATGAAGCCCTCGCTGAGGAAGCTCTCCAGGAGGCTGTAGAGGGTCCCGGGGCCGATGACCACCCGGCCGTTGGTCATGGTGGTCACGCGCTCCATCACATCCGCCCCGCAGCACTCCCGCTGGAGGCAGAGGAGGATGTAAAACATCTGCTCTGTCAGGGTCTGGAATTTTTCCCTGGCCATGACTAGCCCTCCTCCCTAAAATATCGATGTTCGATATCGATATTCAGAGTATAACATCGAATATCGACATTGTCAAGAAAAAGTTTGGGGCGCTTAAAAGCGCCCCAGTGCGGCGTCCAGAATGGCGTCGCGGCCCTGCTCCAGGGCGGGGAGATCGGGCTCCAGAAGGATGTCGGGCTGAATGCCGGTTCCGGTGAACTCCGTGCCGTCCAGGAGGCGGCAGCCCACGGAGCAGATGCGGGCGCGTCCGCCGCAGGTGAGGCGTACGAGAAACGGCGTGCCGGTGGTGCCGCAGGTGGGGGCGCCGAGGAGCGCGGCGCGGCGGTTGGTGCGGAACATGGCGGTGAAGTCCTCGGCGGCGGAGATGGTGTTGCGGCTGGTGAGGAGGACGCAGGGGCCGTCGAAGAGGGCGCGGTGGCCGGGAGCGCCGAAGGTGTCGGTATACTCCCGGTAGTATGTTCCGGCGTTGATTTTTTGGGCTTGACCGGCTTCCTCACGGTCGCAGAGGCCGTCTGCGATGAGCTGAGTGATGCGCGCCTCGCTCATGCGGGCGAACTGGGTGGCGGAGGCGGCTTCTACGCCCACCAGCAGGCGGGTGCGCTTTTGGCAGGCGTGGAATTGGCCGGAGAGGAAGAGCTCCGCGATGTCCGCGCCGTATTTGGTCATGCCGCCGATATTCTCCCGCAGGTCCAGGATGACGCCGGAGGGGGAGGTTTTCAGGGCTTCGCGGACCTCTGCCGCCGCGCCGCCTGTCTGGAAATCGTCCAGGCGGACGTAGAGGATGTTACCCTCGTAGAGGCGGATGTCCAGTTTTTCGGAGGCAACGGGGCGGAAGGGGCGGGAGGCGGAGGGAGACGGGAGCTCCGTCAAAGGCGGTCTAGCCGGGGTCAGGTCAAAGGGATAGGGGCCTTTGGAGGTTGCGAGGATGTTTCCGGCGGGGTTCAGGAACAGGGGGAGCAGGGTCTCCAGGCGGCTGGGGTAGGCGTAGGGGCCGACATGGTAGCAGTAGCGGAAGACCTCGTTTAGGAGGGCCTCCAGGGGCTGATCGTTGACGGCCTCCACTCGGGCGAGGAGGAAGGGCTCGCCGCCGGAGGCGATCTTGCGGATATAGTAGCTTCCCCCGGCGTAGAAGAGGGAGAAGGGGAGGAAGCCGGTCTGTTCCAGGAGGGAGGCGGGGAGAGAGTAGTCGGTGTGGCCGTCGCCGAGGAGGCTCAGGAATTCGGCAAGGAGGAGGTGGAAGGTTTTGGCGTCCCCGGCGGAGAGGACTTTGGGTAGATAGTCGCGGTATGCGGCGTCCCAGTCCAGGGGGCGGCGGTCGAAATAGGGGAAGATGGCGACGGCGTGTTTCCAGAGGAGGGAGAGGTCGTAGATTCGGCCGGTGGTGGTCATAGGCGGGGCCTCCGTTCGATGAGATGGGGTCAGTATAGCCGGATAGGAGGAAAAATACAAGGCTTGTAATTTGTGGGGATTTCTGGTATAATCAAAACAGTTGGAAGAGGGGCTGCTGGAAGGGTGGCCTTTTTTGTTTTTCAGACGATGGATGATAGCGCGGTGGTCAGCGGAAGATTGCGGGCGCACAATGCGCGCCCCTACGGAAGTGGCGCGCCGTATCGCAGGCAGTATCGCCCGCACCGCGCCGGTGGCCCGGTAGTGTCGAAGAGAAGCGTGCTTTAGGAGGCGAACCCAACGATAGGCACCGAAGGGCCAGGGAGAGGTTCCAGCGATTCGAGCGGCATCGGCCCAGGGAAGTGATTGGGAAAAGGGGACAGACAGGTCGTAGCGCAAATCAAAACCCCCGTAATGAAGGAGAATTCTCAAGGAACGTAGTTTCTTGAGCGGTTTTTTGGTTACTTTTTGTCCGAACAAAAAGTAACGGGACCTGAGGGCAGAAGCCCTCAGGTCCCATCTATTTTCTAGTAGGGAAGAAACGCGATATTCATGTCCACCTTCCCGGGGATGCCGGGGACAGAGCCTTTATCGGAGTACTGCCAGATGCGGTAATTGTAGTACATCGAGGGCATAGAGGCGTACTGAGCAAACCAGACATCGTAGGCGGTCAGGCGGTCGAGCTGGTAGTGGAGGTACCCCACGGGGAGGTTGTAGTAGACCATGGGGGTGTAGCCCGCCATTCGGACGCTCTCACAGAAGGTAATGGCGCAGTCGGTGAGAGTGGTGTTGTCCAGGCCCTTGGTCCGGGCGCCGTCGGCGCTGATGACCTCCCAGTCGTAGACCAGGGGGTAGTCCAAAGCCTGCCCCGCCAGGGCCTGGAGGACGAACTGAGCCTCCTGAGCGGCCTCGGCGGTGTTGATGGCCTGGGAGAAGAAGTAGGCCCCGACTTTCAGCCCTGCGGCCTTGGCCCCGGCGAGGTTCTTCTGGAAGCAGCTGTCCAGGTTCAGGGTGCCCTCGGTGCCGTAGCCCCGGTAGCCCACCCGGATCATGACGAACTCGATGCCCGAGGCGGCGACCTTGGCCCAGTCGATCTCCTCGCCCTGGTAGGAGGACACGTCCACGCCCAGGGCGGTGGAGTAGGCGGGATCGTTGTAGTACATGGTGCTGCCGTCCAGGACGAAGAGGTCCTTGTTGTAGGGGGCGGCGGGCACGCTGCGCAGCAGGGGCAGGAACTGGTCCCTGTACTGGATGAACCCGGCCTGTCCGGGGTCCACGGCTTCCACGTAGTCCCAATTGCGGATGCGGGAGACGATGGCGCACATCTCCGAGCGGATGATGCTGTTGTCCGGATAGAAGAAGCGCAGGCCCTCGGAGACGGTGCCGTTGAGGATGCCCTCCTCATAGAGGGTCAGGGCATAGCCGTTGTCCACGTCCACGAAGGGGGACGCCCCGCTCCGAGGGGTGAGGCCCATGGCGGCGCAGGCAATCTTGGCGATGAGGCCGCGGCTGATGGGGCCGTCCAGATCCGGGACCTCCCAAGCCTCCACGCACCCCAGGCTCTCGGCCAGGATCAGGTAGCCGGAGGCCCAGTGGCCGCCGGCGCTGTTGCCGGGGTCGGTCTTCCCGGCGGCGAGGAGGATGAGCTTCAATGCCTCCCCTGCGCTGAGGGTCCGGTCCGCCCGGAAGGTGCCGTCCGGGTAGCCGCCCACCACGTCGTAGGCGCTCAGCTCCCGGACGTAGGAGAAGTACCAGTCCTCCTCAGTCACGTCGCTGTAGGGGTTGACCCAGCCGCTCAGGTCGATCTCCGGTTTCTGGGGAATGGACGGGGCCTCGGTGCTGGTGCCGTCGCCCCAGCGGGCGGTGGCCTCCAGGGGGGCGGAGGCGGTCTCCTGGCCGGTCAGCTGGTATCCCTCGGCGGTGTACCACCCGGCGAAGGTCTGCCCGGCGAGGACGGGCGCCGGGAGCTCCCCGTAGGCCCAGCCGGTGGGGTAGAACACGGTGCGGTTCTCCATACTGCCGCCGTTGGGGTCGAAGTGGATGTATGTATAGGCCGAGGGCCCGTCGTTCTGGTACTGCCCGTAGAGGAAGAGGTACGCGCAGCGGAGCCGCCGGGTGACCAGATTGGTGCGCACGGTGGTGCCCTGGTGACACCAGGTGGCGATGGCGTTGACCACCTGGGCCTCCGTGTACTGCCCGACGCCGCTGATGAGGTAGGAGCAGAAGCGGTAAGTGGGGTTCATCCACTGGGTGCCCAGGTTGTAGGCCATGTCCACCATGGCGTCGAACTGGTACTGGGTGACGGCGATGCCGTAAGTCAAGAGCAGGTTGTTGACCAGGTCCTCGGCCACCTTCACGCACTCCCGCATGAGGCGTTCCGCTTCGTCCTGGGAGATGCCGTTGGGGTAGTCCCCCTTCTCGCAGAGGGTGCCGTAGCCGATATACCACTTCCCGTTGTCCTCGTAGGGGGTGGCGCGGTAGTCCTCAAACTCCTTAATAAAGGCGATGCCCTCCTCGCTGGTGGTGAAGGTCTCCACCGCGTAGGCCGCTGATGGCAGGACCGCCAGGAGCAGTGCGATGCAAAGGCTCAGGCACAGGAACTTTTTCATGGGGATGCTCTCACTTTCTCTTCCGTATGGGGCCCTCCGGGCAGAGCCCGGGGCGTTTCGACAAACTTTGCACCTCACTATACCACAATCATGGCGGAAATGGAAGAGAAATTATCTTGATTTAATGCAATTGTTAAATTTCCCCCTCCGGCGGGGCCTCCAGCTCCTTCATGGCGGGCCGGAAGACGAACCAGAAGGTGATGGCCGCGGCGGTGACGGAGATGAAGTCGCTGACTGGCTCGGCGAGAAAGACGGCGAAGACCTTGTTCTCAAAGAAGTGGGGCAGGATGAAGATCAGGGGGATCAGCAGGATCACCTTCCGCAGGCAGGCGATGAAGAGGGCCGCCTTGGCCTTGCCGATGGCGGTGAAGGTCTGCTGCACGGCCATTTGGATGCCGAAGAGGCCCACCACCGCCGTGTAGACCCGCAGGGTCCAGACAGCGGTCTCCAGAAGCTCCGGGTCGCTGTTGAAGATGCGGATGAACACCTGGGGGAACAGCTGCACCAGCGCCCAGAAGGTCAGCATCACCGTCATGCTCACCCCCAGCAGGGCCTTGAAGGCCGCGCGGACCCGGTCCGGGTTTCGGGCCCCGTAGTTGTAGCTGATGATGGGCTGTGCCCCTTGGCCCAGACCCTGGGTGGGGATCCAGACAATCTGCATCACTGTGCTCGCCACCGTCATGGCGCCCACCGCCAAGTCCCCGCCGTAGCGCTGGAGGGAGGAGTTGAAGGAGATGTTCAGAAGGGCCTCGGTGGCCTGCATAATAAAGGGCGCGAGACCCAGGGCAAGCACCGGAAGCATGATCTCCAGCTTGGGGCGCAGATACCGGCGCTGGAGGCGGAGCCTGGTGGTCTTTCCCGTCAGGAACCACAGCACCCACAGTCCGGAGACGGCCTGGGAGATCACCGTGGCCAGGGCCGCGCCCTGGACGCCCAGCCCTAACACGTAGATGAAGATGGGGTCCAGGATGATGTTGCAGATGGCCCCGATGAGCACCGTGCGCATACTGAACGACGTGAACCCCTGGGTGGTGACGAAGAGGTTCATTCCCACGGCCATCATCACAAAGAAGGACCCGCTGGAGTAGATGCGCATATAGGGCAGGGCATAGATGATGGTCTCCTCACTGCACCCGAAGATCCACAGCAGCGGTTCCCCCCAGAGCCAGAACGCGGCGGTCAGCACCACAGCCGCCGCCACCAGGGTCGTGAAACAGCTCCCCATGATCTCCTGGGCCCGTTCGTTGTTCCCCTCGCCCATGGCGATTGCGGCCCTGGGCGCGCCGCCCTGGGCGATGAGCATCGTGAACGCGGTGATGAGCGTCACGATGGGCAGGCACAGGCCCACCCCCGTCAGCGCCACCCGCCCCACCTCCGGCATATGGCCGATGTAGATGCGGTCCACCACATTGTAGAGCAGGTTCACCAGCTGTGCCACCACCATCGGCGCAGCCAGCTTCAGCAGAAGCCTCCCAACCGGAGCCGTCCCCAGCTGGTTGGAGATGTTGTTTTGTGATTGATTGCTCATGTGCTTTCTCCTTTTGCGAATCTGAAAGGGTTGGGGCGATGCCCCAACCCCTTGCGACGTGTACGAGCGAATGCTGGGCTTCGCCCAAACCCACCAGGGGCTTTGCCCCTGGACCCCACCACCTTTGAAAAGGTGGACGAAACTTTTATTTTGCGCTTCGCGCCTTACGCTTCGGTGCTCATCACCTTATCTACCCTGCGCTGATGCCGCCCGCCCTCGAATTCGTGGGTCAGGAAGGCCGTCACGATCTGCCGCGCTAACAGCGGCCCGGTCACCCCGGCCCCGATCGCCAGCACATTGGCGTCATTGTGCCGCCGGGTCATCTCCGCGCTCCAGGGGTCCCCGCACAGGGCGCAGCGCACCCCCTTCACCTTGTTGGCGGTCATGGACACCCCGATTCCCGTGGTGCAGATGACGATGCCCCTCTCGCACTCCCCGGACGCCGCAGCCCGGGCCGCGGGACCGGCGAAGTCGGGGTAGTCGCAGCTCTCCTTGCCGTGACAGCCGAAGTCCACCACCTCGTGGCCCTGCCCGGTGAGCCACGCCCGCAGGTCCTCTTTCAGATCGAACCCGCCGTGGTCGGACGCAATGGAAATTTTCATAGCCCTCTCCTCACTTTTTGAACTTCTTGAAGAAGCTCTTGCGCTCCTCGTAGTTGTTTTCCTTCAGGGTGCTGCTGAATTTCTTCAGAGCCTCCTTCTGCTCCCGGTTGAGGTTGCGGGGGGTCTCGATGTAGACGGTGACGAACTGGTCCCCCCTGCCCCGGCCGTTGACGTTGGGGATGCCCTTGCCCTTGAGGCGGAAGGTGGACCCGGTCTGGGTGCCCTCGGGGATGTCGTATTTCACCTTGCCGTCGATGGTGGGGATCTCCATCTCCCCGCCCAGCACCGCCTGGGTGAAGGTGATGGGCGCGTTGCAGTAGACGTCCGCGCCGTCCCGCCGGAAGAGCTGGTGGGGCTGGACGGTGATGACGATTTGAAGGTCCCCGGCGGGACCGCCGTTCTTCCCGGCGCTGCCCTGTCCCCGCAGGGAGATGATCTGCCCGTTGTCGATGCCCGCGGGGATGGTGACCTTGAGGGTCTTCCGCCTGCGGACCTGGCCGGAGCCGCCGCAGTCCTTGCAGGGGGAGGCGATGATCTTCCCCGTGCCGCCGCACCGGGGGCAGGGGCCCGTGGTGGCGAAGACGCCCATGGGGGTCTGCCGCCGCTGCTGGACCTGGCCGGACCCGCCGCAGGCCGGGCAGGTCTCCGGGCTGGTGCCCGGCGCCGCGCCGGTGCCCTTGCAGGTCTCGCACTGCTCCACCCGGTCGATGCTGACCTCCTTCTCACAGCCGAAGGCCGCCTCCTCGAAGGTGATGGTGAGCCTCGTGCGCAGGCTCTCGCCCCGCTGGGGGCCGCTCCTGGCCCGGCCTCCGCCGCCGAAGCCGCCCCCGAAGAAGCTCCCGAAGATGTCCCCCAGGTCCCCGAAGTCGAAGCTCCCGTCGAATCCGCCGCCGTAGCCGCCCCCGCCGTAGCTGGGGTCCACCCCGGCAAAGCCGAACTGGTCGTACCGGGCCTTCTTCTCGCTGTCGCTGAGGACCTCGTAGGCCTCGTTGATCTCCTTGAACCGGGCCTCGGCGTCCTTGTCCCCGGGGTGCAGGTCCGGGTGGTTCTCCTTGGCCATTTTCCGGTAGGCCTTTTTGATCTCCGCGTCCGTGGCGCCCTTCTGGACCCCCAGGACCTCGTAGTAGTCGCGTTTTTGTTCAGCCATATGCGCTCACATCCAATCTGCGGAAAACATCCGGCGGTGGGGCGGGGATGCCCTCCCCGTCCCACCGGAAGTCCGCTCGGTCATTACTTGTTCTTGTCGTCGTCCACAACCTTGTAGTCGGCGTCATAGTACTGCTGTCCGCCGTCCTGGCTCTCGCCGCCGGCCGCGCCGCCCATGTCAGGCCCGCCCGCCTGGGCCCCGGCCTGCTGGTAGAGCTTTTCGCTGACAGCGAAGAACGCCTGCTGAAGGGCCTCGGTGTCCGCCTTGATGGCGGCGGTGTCCTCGCCCTTGAGGGTCTCCTTGAGCTTGTCGATAGCGCTCTGGACGCCCGCCTTGTCCCCCTCGTCGATCTTGTCGCCCATCTCGCCCAGGGTCTTCTCCGCCTGATAGACCATCTGGTCGGCGTTGTTCCGCGCCTCTACGGACTCCTTGATCCGGGCGTCCTCGGCGGCGTACTGCTCCGCCTCCTTGACGGCCTTGTCGATGTCCTCCTTGCTCATGTTGGAGGAGGTGATGGTGATGTGCTGCTCCTTGCCGGTGCCCAGGTCCTTGGCGGAGACGTTGACGATGCCGTTGGCGTCGATGTCGAAGGTCACCTCGATCTGGGGCACGCCTCTCCGGGCCGGGGCGATGCCGTCCAGGTGGAAGCGGCCCAGGCTCTTATTGGCCGCGGCCATCTCCCGCTCGCCCTGGAGGACGTTGACCTCAACGGAGGTCTGGTTGTCCGCGGCGGTGGAGAAGATCTGGCTCTTCTTGGCGGGGATGGTGGTGTTGCGCTCGATGAGGCGGGTGCAGACGCCGCCCATGGTCTCGATGCCCAGGCTCAGGGGGGTGACGTCCAGGAGCAGGAGGTCCTTCACGTCGCCCGTCAGCACGCCGCCCTGAAGGGCCGCGCCCAGGGCCACGCACTCGTCGGGGTTGATGCCCTTGTCGCCGTCCTTGCCGGTCAGGCGCTTGACCATGTCCTGGACAGCGGGGATGCGGCTGGAGCCGCCCACCAGCAATACCTTGGAGATGTCGCTGCCGCTGAGCCCCGCGTCGCTGAGGGCCTGCCGCACAGGACCGGCGGTGGCCTCCACCAGATGGGCGGTCAGCTCGTTGAACTTGGCCCGGGAGAGGGTCACGTCCAGGTGCTTGGGGCCGGTGGCGTCGGCGGTGATATAGGGGAGGTTGATGTTGGAGGTGGTCACGCCGCTCAGTTCGATCTTGGCCTTCTCGGCGGCCTCCTTCAGCCGCTGCATGGCCACCTTGTCCTGGCTGAGGTCGATGCCCTCGGCCTTCTTGAACTCGCCCACCAGGTACTTCATAATGCACTCGTCGAAGTCGTCGCCGCCCAGGCGGTTGTTTCCGGCGGTGGCCAGGACCTCGATGACGCCGTCGCCCACCTCCAGGACGGAGACGTCGAAGGTGCCGCCGCCCAGGTCGTAGACCATGATCTTCTGGTCGCTCTCCTTGTCCACGCCGTAGGAGAGGGCGGCCGCGGTGGGCTCGTTGATGATGCGCTTGACCTCCAGGCCTGCGATCTTGCCGGCGTCCTTGGTGGCCTGACGCTGGGAGTCGGTGAAATAGGCGGGGACGGTGATGACCGCCTCGGTGACGGTCTGGCCCAGGTAGGCCTCGGCGTCCGCCTTCAGCTTTTGCAGGATCATGGCGGAGATCTCCTGGGGGGTGAAGCTCTTGCCGTCCACGCTGACGCGGTGGTCGGAGCCCATCTCCCGCTTGATGGAGGAGATGGTGCGGTCGGGGTTGGTGACGGCCTGGCGCTTGGCCACCTGGCCCACCATGCGCTCGCCGGTCTTGGAGAAGGCCACCACGGACGGGGTGG
>CAJUOA010000007.1 GCA_910587785.1 uncultured Oscillospiraceae bacterium
GACTTTTTCCACGCGGAAAAAGTCACCCGGGGTCCGGGGCCGGGGAGGCCCCGAAGCTGGCAGGGCAGATGAATCCCCCCTGAGAAGAGCAGGACCCGGGGGCTCCCGCCCCCAGGCCCGCTAATTTACTTAGTAAGGTAAGCGTCCAGCAATTTAAGGGTATTGGCAACACCCTTCCGGTGACTGCGCTCATAGCCGTGAGAAGCATAGACCCCCGGCCCAATGAGCCCGTGGCGCAGGTCATAGCCCGCCCGGAGGGTGGCCTCCACATCAGAGCCGTAGTGGGGATAGATATCCACCGCGAAGTCCGCACCGCCCCGGCGGGCGGCGTCGATGAGATCGCTGACCACATCGTAGTGGTAGGGTCCGCCGCTGTCCTTTGCGCAGATGGAGACCTTGCACTCGTCGCACTCCAGACCACTCCCGACACAGCCCATGTCCACACTGATGGCCTCGGTGACCCCTGCGGGAACAGAGGCAGAACCACCATGGCCTACCTCCTCAAACACGGTCACATGGACCCACACCCGGCGCTGGGCCTTTACAGTGCCCTCCTGCATCTGCTTGGCAAGACCCAGCAGGATGGCCACAGACAGCTTGTCGTCCAGGAAACGGCTCTTGATATAGCCGGACTCAGTGACCACCGTGCGGGGGTCGAAGCACACGATATCCCCCGTCATGATGCCCAGCTTCTCCACATCCGCCTTGCTGTGGACCTCCTCGTCAATGACCACCTCCACAGCGTCCCAGCTCCGCTTGGTGCTGTTGTACTCGCCGTTGACGTGGATGGAGGCGTTCCTCAGCTGGCAGGTGCCCGTGTAGACCTTGCCGGAACGGGTGACGATGCGCACATTCTCCGCCTCGCCGTTGTTGGGGTTCATGCCCCCCAGTGCGGTCAGGCGCAGACGCCCATTGCCCATGATCTCCGCCACCATGCCGCCCAGGGTGTCCCCATGGGCCTCCAGCAGGAGGCCGTTCTCCTCCGGCGCGTCCGGATTCAGGCAGACCAGCACGCCGCCCTTGGTGGTCAGCTCCGGCTTCAAGCCGAGGGAGCGGCAGACCTCCATGATGTACTCCGCCGCCGCCCGGGTGTAGCCCGAGGGGCTGTCGATGGCCAAAAGCTTTACCGCCTGGTCCACGCTGTAGTCCACGATCTTCTCAAAATCCATGTCGTTTTTCCTCCCGTTCTGTTCTTACGCCCTGCAAGCACCGCCGCAGAGCAGAATGATTTCTTCCCTGAGGATATTCTACCACAGGGACACAGAAATGGCAAGCGGTGATTTTCACGCGGGCACAGACTGCCGGGCCACCACCACAAACCGGCCGTTCTCTGTGTGATAGCTGCATGTGGACAGGGTGAGGAGCTTGTCGCCATAGACGGCCTCCACGCCGGTGTCGTAGAGAGACGCCGCCTTCACCTGGCGGACATAGGCGTCGAACGCCTCCTCCGCAGTGAGGTCCGTATACTGGTAGTACCGAAACACCCCCTCGTCCGCGTCCGTATAGACCCGGGAGTAAAACACCCCCAGGATCTCGTAGGCCCCCTCCTCCGTGAGGGTGTCAAAGCAGATGACCGGGTGATCCCGGAAATAGGATGCCTTCTTGTACCGGCCCAGTGAGCCGAACATGGTCCCGTTCTTCATGTGGTGGCCGTAGACGATCACATGGCTCCCCTCCGGCGTGGACCCCGGCCCGATGAAAAGACACCCGCTGGAGGCATAGTCCCTGTAGAACCCCCGGTGGAGGTAGTACTCCGGGTCCTCCGGCGTGTACATGACCGGATAGTCCAGCTTCGTGCCCTCAATATACATCCAGCCCGCTAAGTCGTTGTTCTGCTTCCAGAGGGCGTCATACTGGATGAGATGTCCGTTCTCCGCATACCTGGGGAGCTCCGGCTGGACCGGGGCCTCCGGCTGGGAGCACTGGCCGAAGGACGGCGCGGACGCATGCCTCCTCTCGGCCGCCGCCCGGACCTCGCGGACCTCCTCCACCAGGAGCTGGTTGGCCGAGTCCTCCTCTGCCGACTGCGCCAGGTCCCGGACCAGCAGCGCCCCGGAGGCCAAAAACACCGCCCCGCAGGCAAACAGCGCCCACAGCCGCCACCCGGTCAGACGGTCCCTGATCTTTTTTATCATAAAACCTCCTTCCGCCGGGTAGAAAACGTAAATTCTGTGTCCTCCCAGGCCGTCTGGGCTTCGCTCCCGATTATAGCACGGACAGCGGGCCAAATACAAGTACATCATCGAAGAAAAACGCCGGCGGCTCCGCCTGTGAAAATATTTTCCTCATCCCCCGTCAGGGGTTGCAAACCCTGCAAGAGTATGTTAAAATATGCGCGATCCAGAGAGGAGGCCCATACATATGACAGAAGGACCCCAGGAGCGGCCCGCAGCCCTTGAGCCCGGCCACGCCTATCTGCACGAGCACGGCATCCCCCATGAGCACGCCCACGGCCACTCCCACAGCCATACCCAGACCCGGGCGGTCATCAACCGCCTGGCCCGGGCCATCGGCCACCTGGAGCGGGTCAAGGCCATGGTGGAGGAGGGCCGGGACTGCGCGGAGGTGCTCATCCAGCTTGCCGCCGTGCGCAGCGCCATCAACAACACCGGCAAGGTCATCCTCAAGGACCACCTGGAGCACTGCATCGTCGACGCCGTGCAGACCCAGGACTTTGCCGCCATCGACGAGCTCAACCGCGCCATCGAGCAGTTTGTCAAGTGAGAGGCCGCCCGCTTATGGGCGGTTTTTCACGCGCATATCCGCCGGGACGGGCGGAAAAAGCGCTCTCCGCGCCCCCCGGCTGGAGTTTCTCCAAGTTGTAAAAAAACCGCCCCCTCTTCTTTGTACATTCCGCTGAATTTTCAAAAGCGGCGGAAAAAGACCCCGCAGGGGGGATTTTACACTTGCTTTTTTCCCTCCGCTTTGTTAAAATGCAAGCAATGTCATTGTGAAAAATACGACAAGACATCCCACCCAGAGACCCACCCATCATCGTAGAGAAAGGAGCTATGGAAGCACCCAGCCGTGCTTCCCACATTCCGCTATGAAACTGATCACTGTCGAGCAAATGGAACAGGCCACCGAGCGGCTGCTGGAAAACGGCCGCAAGGTGGGCGCGGACTCCTGGCAGGAGCGCGTGAAGAACCAGACCCCCCACTGCAAATTCGGCGAGGAGGGCATCTGCTGCCGCATCTGCTCTATGGGCCCCTGCCGGGTCACCCCCAAGGCGCCCCGGGGCATCTGCGGCTGCGACGTCCACGGCATCGTGGCCCGCAACTACCTGCGCTTCACCGCCGGCGGCGCCGCCACCCACTCCGACCACGGCCGCTCCATCTGCCACACCCTCTACCAGACCAAGGAGGGCGGCAACTACACCGTCAAGGACCCCGAGAAGCTCAAGAGGATCGCCGGCGAGTGGGGCATCCCCACCGAGGGCAAGGACATCTATGACCTGGCCCACGAGGTGGCCGAGACCGCCCTCATGGAGTACGGCAAGCCCTTCGGCCTCCAGCGCTTCCTCTCCCGTGCCCCCGAGCACACCCAGAAGCTCTGGCACGACGCGGGCATCGAGCCCCGGGCCATCGACCGGGAGGTCTCCCAGTCCCTGCACATGACCCATATGGGCTGCTCCTCCCTGCCGGAGGCGCTGATCCGTCAGTCCCTGCGGGCCGGCCTCTGCGACGGCTGGGGCGGCTCCATGTGCGGCACCGAGTTCTCCGACGTCCTCTTCGGCACCCCCAAGCCCGTGGATACCACCGCCAACCTCGGGGTCATGGAGAAGGACATGGTCAACATCGTCGTCCACGGCCACGACCCCTCCCTCTCCGAGATGATCGTCTTCTACGCCCAGGACCCCGAGATGATCGCCCTGGCCAAGGCCCAGGGCGCCAAGGGCATCAACATCTGCGGCGTCTGCTGTACCGCCAACGAGGTGGCCATGCGCCACGGCATCCCCATGGCCGGCAACTTCCTCCAGCAGGAGAACGTGGTCCTCACCGGCGCCTGCGAGGCCATTGTGGTGGATGTCCAGTGCATCTTCCCCGCCCTGGGGCCCCTCTCCAAGTGCTTCCACACCAAGTTCGTCACCACCAGCGACATCGCCCGGATGCCCGACAGCGAGTTCATCCACTTCAGCGAGGAGACCGCCGGTGAGAATGCCAAGGCCATCGTCCGCATGGCGGTGGAGAACTTCAAAAACCGCAACCAGGACCTGGTCCACATCCCCGACCTGAAGACCGAGGCCACCGTGGGCTACTCCGTGGAGGCCATCAAGAAGTGCCTGGACGGCGTCACCAACACCCAGGTGGACGTCACCGGCACCATGAAGCCCCTGGTGGAGTGCGTCCAGTCCGGCGTGCTGCGGGGCGCTGTGGCCTTCGTCGGCTGCAACAACCCCAAGGTCCGCCCCGACACCGCCCACATCGAGCTGATGAAGAAGATGCTGAAAAACGACATCATCCTCGTCGTCTCCGGCTGTGCCGCCCAGGCGGCCGCCAAGAGCGGCCTCATGAGCAAGGAGGCCAAGGAGCTCTGCGGCGACGGCCTCAAGCGGGTCTGTGAGCTGGTGGACATCCCTCCGGTGCTCCACATGGGCTCCTGCGTGGACATCTCCCGCATGATGGTCCTGGCCAGCGACATCGCCAAGGACTCCGGCTGGAACATCTCCCAGATCCCCCTGGTGGGCTGCGCCCCCGAGTGGATGAGCGAGAAGGCCGTGTCCATCGGCAACTACGTCGTGGCCACCGGCATCGACACCTACCTGGGCGTGGACCCCTACACCAAGGGCTCCGAGGAAGTGACCAACCTCCTCCAGGGCGAGCACGGCATCAAGGACTGGGTCGAGGCCAAGTACACTGTCGAGCTGGACATCGAGAAGCTGGGCGACAAGATGATCGAGGCCATCGAGGCCAAGCGCGTGGCGCTGGGCATCTGAGAGATACATACTGTTTCCAAGGAGGGGGACGCCGTGAACATCCGGATCGGACCGGGGACCCTGCTGGTTCCGGCGGGCCTGCCGGCGGAGGCGGCGGGGTTGTTCCCCACCGGCTCCGTGTCCCCCAGGAAGAAGCAGTCATTTTATTTGTGAAAGAGGAATCCCTATGAAAGTCGCCATCACCGGCAAGGGCGGGGTGGGCAAGACCACCTTCGCCTCCACCCTCTGCCGCCTCTACGCCGAGGAGGGCCGCACGGTCCTGGCCGCGGACGTGGACCCGGACGCCAACCTGGGGCTCGCCCTGGGACTGACGGAGGAGGAGGTCAACTCCATTGTCCCCGTCTCCAAGATGAAGGAGCTTGCCCGGGAGCGCACCGCCGCCAACGAGTCCAACACCTTCTACAAGCTCAACCCCGAGGTCTCCGACCTGCCCGACAAGCTCAGCCGCGACGTCAACGGCGTGAAGCTTCTGGTCATGGGCACTGTGGACGTGGGCGGGAGCGGGTGCGTCTGCCCGGAGCACGTGATGCTCAAGGCCATCCTCTCGAAGCTGGTCTTCCGCAGGGACGACGTGGTGGTCATGGACATGGAGGCCGGGCTGGAACACCTGGGCCGGGGCACCGCGTCCATGATGGACCAGTTTATTGTGGTCATCGAGCCGGGAGCAAGGAGTATCCAGACCTATGAGCGGGTCAAGAGCCTTGCCAAGGACATCGGCGTCACCAAAGTCCGGGTGGTGGCCAACAAGGTCCGGGATGAGCGGGACGAGGCGTTTATCCGTGAGCGCATCCCCGCGGAGGACTTTCTGGGGTTTATCCACTACAACGCCGAGGTCATTGAGGCCGACCGCAACGGGCAGTCCCCCTTTGACTACAGCGACCAGGCCGTGGAGGAGATCCGGGCCATTAAAGAACGTATGGACAACGAGAAATAAAACTCAGTATCGTGAGGAGTGTTATATAACGTGAAAACATTATTCGAGCGCGTTTTCTCCGGAAACGACGAGATGTATGCTTTGGCGGTCAAGGCCGCAGACGAGGCCATGGCAAAGCTGGGCCCCGACGCCCCCGCCACCTTCGGCGACACCGCCTACTCCCTCCCCTGCTTCTACGCCATGACCGGCAAGAAGGTGGGCACCGTAGGCGAGGCCAAGGCCGCCCTGGAAAACGAGGTCAAGGCTTTCATGACCCGCAACAGCCGCACCAAGGATATTTTCACCTCCGGCGTGGCCACCGCCCTCTCCGCGGAGATCATTGAGCTCATGAAGTACGCCATGGCCGGCGGCACCCCCTATGAGGACCCCGTCATGGGCCACTTCACCGACGCCCAGGTCCGTGAGCTGGGCGTGCCCCTGGTCACCCGGGACATCCCCGGCGTGGCAGTCATCATCGGCGCGGCTCCCACCGCCGAGGAGGGCGTGGAGCTGGTCAAGAGCTACCAGTCCCAGGGCATCTTCGTCACCCTCGTGGGCGGCATCATCGACCAGTGCGTGGAGAAGGGCGTGAAGCTGGGCTTCAACGTCCGCAACGTGGCACTGGGCCACGACCTCTCCAGCGTGGCCCATGTGGTCAGCGTGGCACTGCGGGCCGCTTTCATCTTCGGCAGCGTCCAGGCCGGCGACTACGAGGCCATGTGGCGCTACACCATGGACCGCGTTTTCGCTTTCGTCAACGCCTTTGCTCCTGTGGATGACATGACCGTGGCCTGCGGCGCGGGCGCCATCCAGCTGGGCTTCCCCGTTGTCACCAACGACACCGAGGAGAACAACATGTTCCGGGTGCCCAAGAGCCTCATCATCCAGCCCGACGTTGCCAAGTTCAATGCCACCAGCCTGGAGGCCCGGGACATCAAGATCAAGATCACCAAGATCGACATTCCCGTGGCCTTCTCCTCCGCCTTTGAGGGCGAGATCGTCCGCCGGGGCGACATGCAGGTGGAGTTCGACGGCTCCCGCAAGACCGGCCTGGAGCTGGTGCGGAGCAAGGAGCTCTCCGAGATCGAGGACCACCGCTTCACCCTCATCGGGCCCGACTTCGACGCCTTCGAGCAGGGCAGCAAGGTGGACTTCTGCATGGTGGCCGACGTGGCCGGCAAGAACATGACCAGCGACTTCGAGTCCGTCTTTGAGCGCAAGTTCCACGCCTACATCAACTGCATGGAGGGCGTCATGCACACCGGCCAGCGGGATGTCATCCGCGTGCGCATCAGCAAGGCCGCCTTTGAGGCGGGCGTCCGGGCCAAGGACTTTGCCGAGGTGCTCTATGCCAAGCTCAAGAGCGACTACGACGCGGTCATCGACAAGTGCGAGGTCACCATTATCACCGATCCTGCCGAATGCAAGAAGTTCCGGGAGGAAGTGGCCATCCCTGCCTACGACAAGCGGGACGAGCGCCTGGGCAGCCTCACCGACGAGAACGTGGACCAGTTCTACACCTGCATCATGTGCCAGTCCTTCTCCCCCAGCCATGTGTGCATCGTGACGCCGGAGCGTCTGGGCCTGTGTGGTGCGGTCAGCTGGCTGGACGCCAAGGCCACCAACGAGCTGGACCCCTCCGGCCCCTGCCAGGTCGTCCCCAAGGACCACCTCATCGACGAGAACATCGGCCGCTGGGAGGAGGTCAACGAGGCTGTCAAGAAGTACAGCCAGGGCGCGCTGGAGTCCGTGACCCTGTACTCCATCATGGAGGACCCCATGACCTCCTGCGGCTGCTTCGAGTGCATCTGCGGTATCGAGCCCTTCTCCAACGGCGTGGTCATCGTCAACCGTGAGCACGCGGGCATGACTCCCCTGGGCATGACCTTCTCCGAGATGGCCTCCATGACCGGCGGCGGTGTGCAGACCCCGGGCTTCATGGGCCACGGCAAGCACTTCATCGCCTCCAAGAAGTTCATGAAGGCCGAGGGCGGCCTGGGCCGCATCGTCTGGATGCCCAAGGCTCTGAAGGACCAGGTGGCCGAGCGGGTGAACCACTCCGCCAAGGAACTCTACGGCGTGGACAACTTCTGCGACATGATCGGCGACGAGACCGTCACCGAGGACGCCGAGACCCTGCTCAACTACCTCACCGAGAAGGGGCATCCCGTGCTGAGCATGGAGCCTTTGATGTAAGAATGATCTTCCTGAAGAAGTGAAAAGCCCGCCCGCCGGAATCTGTCCGGCGGGCGGGTCTTTTTCTATGTACTTACTCCAGCTTCACATCCAGCCCGGTGAGGTTGGCGGTATCATCCAGCACCAGCGTGACCGTCCCGGAACCGGCCTCCGTAAGGCTCTCATCCTCTTTGGCGTTCTTCGCCAAGTACCTGGAGGCGGCGGAGGCATCCGTATCCGCCGTGGTGTTGTAGACGTTGAACTCCACGGTGGTGTCGCCCTTGAGCTTCTTATAGACCTTGTTCACCACCGCGATCTGCCCCTCCTGAAGGAGTCCCTGAGCCCCGGCGGCGTCGGTGACGGCGGAATTGATGGCGTAGACCTCCTCGGAGCTCAAAGAGGAGGCGTGGTTCTTGGTGTTGAAGTTATACACAAAGTATCCGGCCACGCAGCCCACGCCCACCGCGAACAGCACCACCAGCAAAGCCACCTGCCGCTTCTTCATTTTCAGGTGCTCGCCCTGGTCGTAGAGCAGGCCCATCCGCCGTCCCAGGGGCATCATCGCCGTGAGGAAGAGGATCAGCAGCACCGCCTCCAGGGGGAACAGGGCCAGGTTCTTGATGATCCGGGGGAGCTGGAAGAGGGTATAGCTCTTGCCCAGCACCATCTTGTAGTAGACCCACATGATGGGGGCGTTCATGACGATGTTGACGAAAAAGTCGATGCAGAACCGGGAGAGGATGACCCGGGTGGCCGTCACCTTGGCCCGGTAGAGGAAGAGGGCGAAGATGAGGGATCCCGCGATCTCAATGAAGATAAACGGGAAGAAATAGGCGCCAGTGGGAAAGAGGATGCAGCCCAGGGTGTCGCTGACGGCGGCGGCCAGGATGGCCACCACAGGTCCGAAGGTCATGGCGCCAAAGGCGTTGATGAAGAAGGCGACGTTGATCTTCAGGTCTGCGGCAATGGGGATGCCCAGGCTCTTGAGGGCCACGCGCAGGGCGATCATGAGCGCGGCGAACACCAGCATCCTGGTGTCCCGCAGCTCGGCGGCGGCGTCCCGCCAATAGGCTTTGGAGAAGGGGGTGGCGTACAGAGCGGTCGATTTGGTTTGTTTCATAACAACAATACCTCCTTTGATGTTTGCGGAGCCGGAAGCCGGTCTCCGTGCCCAGGAGGGCGCACAAGGCAAAAAAACTCCCCCGCGGCCGAAAAGCCGCAAAGGGAGTACAAAGTTCGCCTCATACGCGCCAGCGGGTGCGGAACCTCTATCGCGGAGAAACTCCTTCGTCTGCCAGACAACTCCCCATTTTGGCAGCACTTCACGCAGAGGTTCCTACTCTGTCGGAGGGTATTGTACCCTATTTTGCCGGACTTGTAAAGGGGTTTTTGTGATTTTCTTGACGAAATTTTCTTCCGGAACAAGTGCCTGCCGGGCTCACCCAAACCCGCCGGGGGCTGAGCCTCCGGCCCCGCACTCTGCGCGCTGCCGTCACCGGGCCGTGCATCCAGTCAGCCGCGGCACTCCAGTCTCGAGTCTGCCCGTCCGGCTGGACCGGCAGGACCAAAAGCCCTTTCGTATGTGTAGTACTCCACACACGAAAGGGCTTTTGTCCTATATCAGTTCCCTATATCAGACCAGCTCGATCATCGCGGTCTCCGCGGCGTCGCCCCGGCGCACACCGGTGCGGGTGATGCGGGTGTAGCCGCCGCTGCGCTCCGTATAGTTGGGCGCGATCTCCTTGAAGATCTTCTTGACTACGTCCTCCCGGGTAATGAAGGCCATGGCCTGCCGGTAGGCGGCCAAGTCCCCCTTCTTCCCAAGGGTAATCATCTTCTCCGCCAGGGGCCGGATCTCCTTGCAGCGGGTGACGGTGGACTCCATCTTCCCCTTGTCCAGGAAATCGGTCACCTGCTGGCGGAGCATGGCTTTACGCTGGTCGGTCGTCTTACCGAGCTTGCGTGTTCCAGGCATAGTAGGTTTCCTCCTTCAAAAGGCGTATTGCCGTCCGCCCGCAGGGGGGCGGGGGCAAAACAGTAACGTCAGTTGGCCTCCTCGTCGGCCAGGCTGAGGCCCATCATGGCCAGCTTGTTGATGACCTCCTCCAGGGACTTGCGGCCCAGGTTGCGGACCTTCATCATCTCATCCTCGGTCTTGGAGATCAGGTCCTCTACGGTGTTGATGTTGGCCCGCTTGAGGCAGTTGAAGCTGCGTACGCTGAGATCGAGCTCCTCGATGGTCAGCTCCAGCACCTTGTCCCGCTGGGTCTCCGCCTTCTCCACCACGGTGGAGCGGGCGCCCACGGTGTCGCTGAGGTCGATGAACAGCGCGAAGTGGTCGCAGAGGATCTTGGCGCCCAAGCTCACCGCGTCCCGGGCGGAGATAGTGGAGTCCGTCCAGACCTCAATGGTCAGCTTGTCGAAGTCCGTCATGTTCCCCACGCGGGTATTCTCAACGGTGTAGTTCACCTTATACACAGGGGTATAGATGGAGTCCACAGGGATGACGCCGATGATGTCCTGTTGACCCTTGTTGCGGTCTGCGGGCACGTAGCCCCGGCCGTGATTGAGGGTGATCTCCATATTCAGCGTGGCGCCGCTGCCCAGGGTGGCGATGTGGAGGTCGGGGTTGAGCACCTCCACCTCGCCATCGCTCTTGATGTCCCCCGCCGTCAGATCGCAGGGGCCCACTGCCTCGATAAAGACAGTCTTCGCCCCCTCGCTGTGAAGCTTGCAGATAAGCTGCTTGACGTTGAGCACGATCTCCGTCACATCCTCCTTCACGCCGGGGATGGTGGTGAACTCGTGCTGGACGCCGGCGATCTTGATGCTGGTGGCGGCGGTGCCGGGCAGGGAGGAGAGCATAATGCGCCGCAGCGCATTGCCCAGGGTGGTGCCGTAGCCCCGCTCCAGGGGCTCTACCACGTATTTGCCGTAGTTATCCTCACCGGGGGTCTCGATACACTCAATATGGGGCTTCTCAATTTCGATCATCCAGTTACCCTCCTTCTGCTTGGCGGGCCTGAGAGGAGGCCCGCCCTAAATTCAGTTCGCTTCTTAATCGAGGGTAGACCCCTGTTACTTGGAGTACAACTCGACGATGAGATGCTCCTCAATAGGCATATCATTGATGTCCTCCCGGACAGGCAGGCGGGAAACGGTCCCCTTGAGGCCGTTGGCCTCCCGGGTGAGCCACTGGGGCACCAGGACCACGGGGGCGTCCTCGCCGGTCAGGCGCTTGAAGATGGGGGACTGGCGGCTGGAGTCGCGCACCTCCACCACATCGCCGGGCTTGATGAGGTAGGAGGGGATGTTGACCTTCTTGCCGTTAACGGTGAAGTGGGCGTGGCTGACCAGCTGGCGGGCCTGACGGCGGGTGGAGGCGAAGCCCAAGCGGTAGACCACGTTGTCCAGGCGGCGCTCGATGAGCACCAGCAGTTCCTCACCGGTCTTGCCCTGCATCCGGGCAGCCTTCTCGTAGTACATGCGGAACTGCTTCTCCATGATGCCGTAGACGAACTTGACCTTCTGCTTCTCCTGGAGCTGGAGGGCATACTCGCTCTTCTTCTTGCGCATCTGGTTGCCCGCGCCCCGCTCGGTGTTCTTCTTGTTGTAGCCCATGGCGGCGGGGGAAATGCCCAGAGCCTTGCAGCGCTTGGCTACGGGCTGCATATTCTTAGCCATAATGAAAAATTTCCTCCTTCTTCCGAATTAGACGCGGCGGCGCTTCGGCGGGCGGCAGCCGTTGTGGGGGATGGGGGTGACGTCCTTGATCATGGTCACCTCCAGGCCCACCGCCTGCAGCGCACGGATGGCGGCCTCGCGGCCCTGGCCGGGGCCCTTGACGAAGACTTCGACGGTCTTCAGGCCGTGCTCCATGGCGGCCCGGGCGGCCACCTCGGCGGCGGTCTGGGCGGCGAAGGGCGTGCTCTTCTTGCTGCCACGGAAGCCCTGCCCACCGGAGGAGGCCCAGGAGATGGCGTTGCCCTGGGTGTCGGTGACGGTCACCATGGTGTTGTTGAAGGAAGAACGGATATGGACCTGGCCCCTCTCAATGTTCTTCTTTTCGCGGCGGCGGCGGATGACCCGCTTGCCTGTTTTCGGTGCAGCCATTTTGATTCTCCCTCCTTACTTCTTCTTGTTGGCGATGGTCTTCTTGGGACCCTTGCGGGTGCGGGCGTTGGTCTTGCTCCGCTGGCCGCGCACGGGGAGGCCCCGGCGGTGCCGGATGCCCCGGTAGCAGCCGATCTCGCTCAGGCGCTTGATATCCAGGGCCACGGAGCGGCGCAGGTCGCCCTCCACGGTGTAGCCGTGGTCGATGGCCTCGCGCAGCTTGCTCTCCTCGGCCTCGGTGAGGTCCTTGACGCGGGTGTCGGGGTTGATGCCCGTTGTCGCCAAGATGTCCTTGGCGCTCTTCCTGCCGATGCCGTAGATATAGGTGAGGCCGATCTCGATCCTCTTGTCCTTGGGCAGGTCAATGCCGGCAATTCTTGCCATTAAATTCGCACCTCCAAATTCACTTAGCCCTGTCTCTGCTTATGCTTGGGATTTTCGCAGATCACCATCAGGCGGCCCTTGCGGCGAATGATCTTGCACTTTTCGCACATGGGCTTTACGGACGGTCTAACTTTCATTTTGCTATTCCTCCTACTTCGTACGCCAGGTAATCCGGCCACGGGTGAGGTCATAGGGAGACATCTCCACCGTGACTTTGTCACCAGGCAAGATTCTGATGAAATTCATCCTGAGTTTTCCGGAAATGTGGGCCAAAATAGTATGGCCATTTCCTATGTCTACTTGGAATTTTGTGTTGGGGAGCGCCTCAACAACTACGCCCTCAACCTCGATCATATCGGATTTTGCCAAGTGCTCATCCCTCCTGGTCTGGATTACCGTCCCCGCCCAGCTGGGCGAGGGTCTTGCGGAGCTCACTGTTGGTGACCTTCTCTCCGCTTCGGATCTTTTCAGCCGTCCGGCCGTCGGCGCGGCAGGCGAAAGTGACATGCTTCCGCTTTTTCCGCTTGGGCCGCTCCAGCTTCCGGCTCTTGCCGTCCGCCAGCAGGAGGAACTCCCCCTCCGTCCCCAGGACGAAGAAGAGCCTGCCCCTGTCCCTGCCGGCGGCAGATTTTACAATATCTGATCGCGCAATGTCCATATCTACTCCGCTCTCGCCTCCGGGTCGGTCAGAAGCTCCGGCTCACCGTCCGTAATGAGGATGGTGTTCTCGTAGTGGGCGGAGAGCTTCCCGTCGGCGGTCTTCACCGTCCAGCCGTCCGGCATGACGACGATTTCCGCCCCGCCGGCGTTTACCATGGGCTCCACAGCGATGGTCATGCCCCGCAGGAGGCGGGGACGGCCCATCCGGGGCTCCACGTAGTTGGGGACCCCCGGCTCCTCGTGCATCTTCCTGCCGATGCCGTGGCCCTCATACTCCCGTACCACAGAGCAGCCCGCCCCCTCCGCATAGCGCTGGATGGCGCCGCAGAGCTCCGGAAGGCGGCGTCCCTCCCTGGCGTACTTGAGCCCCTCGAAGAAGCTCTGCCGGGTGACCTCAATGAGGCGCTCCGCCTCCTCGGAGATGCGTCCGCAGGGGTAGGTCCCCGCGCAGTCCCCGTGGAAGCCGTCCTTGAAGGCCCCCACGTCGACGGAGACGATGTCCCCCTCCTGGAGCACCCGCTTGCCGGGGATGCCGTGGATGACCTCGTCGTTGACGGAGATGCACACGCTTGCCGGGAAGCCGTTGTAGCCCAGGAAGGAGGGCTCCGCCCCGTGGGAGCGGATGAAGCGCCGGACCTCCCGGTCGATCTCCCGGGTGGTCACGCCGGGGGCCACCATGGACCCCGCAAGGGCCCGGGCCGCCGCGGTGATCTTTCCCGCCTTCCGCATAAGGTCGATCTCCCGGCTGGATTTAAGGACGATCATGCTTCCACTCCCAATACATCCAGAATGGCCCGGGTGGTCTCCTCCGGGGTGCCGGACTTCACGGTGCGGAGCAGGCCCCGCTGGGCGTAGTAACCCGCCAGGGGCTCTGTCTCGCTGTGATAGACCCGCAGGCGCTCCCGGACGGTCTCGGGGGTGTCATCCCGGCGCTGGATCAGCTTGCCGCCGCAGTTGTCGCAGATGCCGGGGACCCTGGGGGGCACGGCATCCACGTTGTAGCTGGAGCCGCAGGCCTCGCACACGCGCCTGCCGCCCATGCGGCGCAGGATCTCATCCTCGGAGATCTCAATGGAGACCACGGCGTCGAAAGCGATGCCGCTTCTCTCCAGGGCCTCGGCCTGGGCGATCGTGCGGGGGACGCCGTCCAGGATATATCCCCCCGCGCAATCGGCCTGGGCCAAGCGCTCGCTGACGATCCCGATGATGACTTCATCAGGCACTAACTGTCCGGCATCAATGAAGGATTTCGCCTTCATGCCGGTGGGCGTGCCGTCCTTGATGGCGGCACGGAGGATGTTCCCGGTGGAGATGGTGGGGATGCCCAGTTTTTTGCAGAGGATCTCTGCCTGGGTGCCCTTCCCCGCGCCGGGTGCGCCCAATAAAATCAGTTTCATGGCTCTTTCTCCTTACTCCAGGAAGCCCTTGTACTGACGCATGACCATCTGGTTCTCCAGAGCCTGGACGGTCTCCAGGGCGACGCCGACCACGATGATGACAGACGTGCCGCCGATGCCGAGGCTGATGCCGGCGCTGGAGTTCATGAACTTATCGGCGACCAGGGGCACGATGGCCACGATGCCCAGGTAGATGGCGCCGAAGAGGGTGATCTTGCCGAGCACCCGGGCGATAAAGTCGCTGGTGGGCTTGCCCGGACGGAAGCCGGGGATGAACCCGCCGTTGCGCTTGAGGTTGTTGGAGATCTCGATGGGGTTGAACTGGATGGTGGCGTAGAAGTAGCTGAAGCCGATGATCATCAGGAAATAGATCACCAGGTACAGCACGCTCTTGGTGTCGATGGCGTTGAGCAGTCCCGCCCAGAAGCTCCCCTCCGCCGGCGCGGGGAGGAACGCCCCGATGGTGGCCGGGATGGAAGCGATGGACTGGGCGAAGATGACCGGCAGAACGCCGGACATGTTCACCTTCATGGGCAGGCTGCTGGACTGACCGCCGTACATCTTCCGGCCCTGCTGGCGCTTGGCGTACTGGACGGGGATGCGTCGCTCGGCGTCGTTGACGAAGACGATGAGCACCACCAGCAGCAGCACGCCCACCACGGCCAGAACGGCCCAGAGCCAGTGCATATTGCCGGAGAGGACGGAGCTGTACACCGCGGAGGCCATGGCGGGCACCCGGGAGATGATACCGGCAAAGAGGATCATGGAGATGCCGTTGCCGACGCCGAACTCGTTGCACTGCTCGCCCAGCCACATCAGGAAGCTGGAACCGGCCACGAAGGACACGATAATCACCAGAGCCGCCCAGATGCTGTCGTTGGTCAGGATATTATAGTTATTCTTCATGATGAAATAATATCCCAGGGCCTGCAGCAGGGCGATGGCCACGGTGGAGTAGCGGGTGATGGACTGGAGCTTGCGCTTGCCCTCCTCGCCGCCCTCCTTCTGCATCCGCTCCAGGGCCGGGATGGCCACTGTGAGCAGCTGGATGATGATGGAGCTGTTGATATAGGGCTGGATCCCCATGGCGAAGACCGTCGCCTGTGCGAAAGCGCCGCCGCTCATGACGTTGTAGAGCCCCAGGATGGTGGTGCCCATGCTGTCCAGATACTGTTCCAGCATATCGGTGTTCACGTAGGGCACCGCGATGGCGCTGCCGATGCGGTAGATGACTAGGACCAGCAGGGTGAAGAGGATCTTCTTGCGCAGCTCGGGGATGCCCCAGGCCTTGCGGACGGTTTGGATCATGCTACTTCACCTCCGCCTTTCCTCCCGCCGCCTCGATCGCAGCCTGAGCGGACTTGGAGAATGCGGAAGCCACAACTGTGATTTTCTTTGTCAGTTTTCCATTTCCCAGCACCTTATAGCCGTAGGTGCACTTGCTGAGGATGCCCCGCTCCAGCAGCGCCTCGGCGGTGACGGTCGCGCCGTCGTCGAAGGCGTTGAGAGCGCTCAGGTTCACGATCTCCAGAGGCTTGGCGAAGATGTTATTGAAGCCGCGCTTGGGCACACGGCGGGCCAGAGGCATCTGGCCGCCCTCGAACCCGACGCGGATGCCGCCGCCGCTGCGGGCCTTCTGGCCCTTGTGGCCGCGGCCGGCGGTCTTGCCGTTGCCCGTACCGGCGCCGCGGCCCTTGCGCTTGCCAACATGGGTGGAGCCGGCGGCGGGAGAAAGTTCGTGCATGTTCATAGTCCGGTACCTCCTTAGTTCATCTTGTCGACGCGGAGAAGATATCCGATCTGAGCGACCTTGCCCCGCGTCTGGGGATTGTCGGGCTGCTCGGTGGTGTCACCGATCTTGCGCAGTCCAAGAGAGTTGGCAGTGGCGATGTGCTTATCCAATCTGCCGTTGAGGCTCTTGACGAGCTTGATCTTCAGATTTGCCATGTCACGCCCCTCCTTATCCTACGATCTCTTCCACGCTCTTGCCCCGGACCCTGGCGACCTCCTCGGGTCCCCGCAGGCTCCGCAGGCCCTGGAAGGTGGCGGCGACCACGTTCTGGGGGTTGTTGGAGCGCAGGCACTTGGCGCGGATATCCTTGATGCCGGCCGCTTCCATCACGGCACGGACGGGGCCGCCGGCGATGATGCCGGTACCTTCAGCGGCGGGCTTGAGCATGACGCGGCCCGCGCCGAACTCGCCGATGACCTCGTGGGGGATGGTGGTGCCGGAGGTGGTGATGGTCACCATGTTCTTCTTGGCGTCCTCCAGGCCCTTGCGGATGGCCTCGGGGACCTCGGCGGCCTTGCCCAGGCCGAAGCCCACCTTGCCCTTGCCGTCGCCGACGACCATCAGGGCGGAGAACTTCATCACGCGGCCGCCCTTGACCGTCTTGGAGACCCGGTTGAGGTAGACCACTTTCTCGATATACTCGCTTTGCGGTTTTTCAAATCTGCCAGCCATTTTGACTTCCTCCTCCCTTAGAATTTCAGGCCGCCTTCGCGGGCGCCCTCAGCCAGCTCGGCCACGCGGCCGTGATACAGGTAGCCGCCGCGGTCGAAGACCACGTTCTCGATGCCCTTGGCCAGAGCGGCCTTGGCCACGGCCTTGCCCACCTCGCGGGCGGCGGCCTTGTTGCCGCCGTTGCCCTCGAGCTTGAGGGAGGAAGCGGAGCAGAGCGTCACGCCGGAGACATCGTCGATGACCTGGGCGTAGATGTTCTTCTCGCTGCGGAACACGTTCAGGCGGGGGCGCTCCGCCGTGCCGGAGATCTTCGCCCGCACGCGCTGGTGCCTCTTGAGCCGCTGAGCGTTGGTATTGGGTTTCTTAATCATGTTTCAGCTCGCCTCCTTACTTCTTCGCGCCGGTCTTGCCGACCTTGCGGCGGATGACCTCATCGACATACTTGATGCCCTTGCCCTTGTAGGGCTCGGGGGGCCGCTTCTCGCGGACCTCGGCGGCGAACTGGCCCACCTGCTGCTTGTCGCAGCCGATGATGACCACCTTGTTGGGTGCGGGCACCTCGATGGTGATGCCCTCCACCTCGGGGACGGTGACGGGGTGGGAGTAGCCCAGGTTCATCACCAGGTTCTTCCCCTCCTTGGCGGCGCGGTAGCCCACGCCGTTGATCTCCAGCTCCTTCTTGTACGTCTCGTGGACGCCGACGACCATGTTGTGCAGCAGGGTGCGGGTCAGGCCGTGGAGGGAGCGATTCTCCTTGGTGTCGTCAGGGCGGGTGACGTGGATGACGTTCCCCTCCTGCTCGATCTTCATGGCCGGGTGGAGCTGCTTGGTCAGGGCGCCCTTGGGGCCCTTCACAGTGACCATGTTGCCCTCGGCCACGCTGACTTCCACGCCGGCGGGCACGGTAATGGGCATTCTTCCGATTCTACTCATGTCAAATACCCTCCTTACCAGACAAACGCCAGGACTTCGCCGCCAACGTGGGCCGCGCGCGCGGCCTTGTCGGTCATGACGCCCTTGCTCGTGGAGATGATCGCGATGCCAAGGCCGCGCAGGACCCGGGGCAGCTCGTCGGCCCCGGCGTAGACCCGCAGGCCCGGCTTGCTGACCCGGCGCAGGCCGCTGATGACGGCGTGCTTGCCGGCGTTGTACTTCAGGGTGATGCGGATAACGCCCTGGGTACCGTCGTCGATGAGCTGGAAGCTCTTGATATAGCCCTCGTCCAGCAGAATCTGAGCAATGCTCTTTTTCATGTTGGAGGCGGGGACGTCGACGGTCTCATGCTTGGCGCTGGTCGCGTTGCGGATGCGGGTGAGCATATCCGCAATGGGATCTGTGATGTGCATGGAATAGTTTCCTCCTCATTTGAAGTTACAGCAAACGCTGTTCAGGCAGCGAGGTATCGCCACGAATTGGGGAATTCCCAGCGACCTTTCGCTATCCTCGCAATGGATGGCGGGGGCTTACCAGGACGCCTTGCGCACGCCGGGGATCTCGCCCTTGTATGCCAGCTCCCGGAAGCAGATACGGCAGACGCCGTAGTCGCGCAGGTACGCGTGGGGCCGGCCGCAGAGCTTGCAGCGGTTGTACTTCCGGGTGGAGTACTTGGGCTCGGCCTGCTGCTTGAGAATCATAGACTTCTTTGCCATTTTTTATACCCTCCTCATCATCAGCGCTCGAAGGGGGCGCCCACCAGCTCCAGCAGAGCCTTGGCCTCCTCGTCGGTCCCGGCGGTGGTGCAGATGATGATGTCCATGCCGCGGATCTTGTCGATCTTGTCGTACTCGATCTCCGGGAAGATCAGCTGCTCCTTGATGCCCAGGGCGTAGTTGCCGCGGCCGTCGAAGGAGTTGGGGTTGATGCCCCGGAAGTCGCGCACGCGGGGCAGGGCCACGTTGAAGAGGCGGTCCAAAAACTCCCACATCTTGTCGCCCCGCAGGGTGACCTTGGCGCCCACGGGCATCCCCTCGCGGACCTTGAAGTTGGCCACGCTCTTCTTGGCGATGGTGGTGATGGCCTTCTGGCCGGTGATGGTGGTGAGGTCGCGCACTACGGCCTCCAGGACCTTGGCGTTGTCCCGGGCCTCGCCGCAGCCCACGTTCACGACCACCTTGTCGACCTTGGGGATCTGCATGACGCTCTTGTACTCGAACTTCTTCATCAGAGCAGGAGCGGCCTCTTCGGTATATTTCGTCTTCAGTGTCGGCATATCTTATCCCACTCCTTTCTTAAAGCTCGGCACCGCAGTGCTTGCACACGCGGACCTTCTTGTCGCCGCTGGTCTTGTGGGCCACACGGGTGCCCTTGCCGCACTTGGGGCAGACCACCTGCACCTTGCTGGCGTACAGGGGGGCCTCCCGGCGGACGATGCCGCCCTCCTCGCCCTGACGGCGGGGCTTGGTGTGGCAGGTGACCATGTTCACGCCCTCGACCACCACCTTGCCGGCCTTGGGCATGGTGCCCTGGACCTTGCCCTGGCGGCCCTTGTCCTTGCCGGACAGCACGACGACGGTGTCGCCCTTTTTCACATTCATACTTGCCATTTTTTCTCTGCTCCTCCTTACACGACCTCGGGAGCCAGCGACAGGATCTTCATGTAGTCCTTGTCGCGCAGCTCACGGGCGACGGGCCCAAAGATACGGGTACCTCTGGGGTTCCGGTCATCCCGGATGAGGACGGCGGCGTTGTCGTCGAAGCGGACGTAGGTGCCGTCGGCCCGGCGCACGCCCTTGGCGCTGCGGACGATGACGGCCTTGACCACCTCGCCCTTCTTCACGGTGCCGCCGGGGGTGGACTTGCGCACGCTGGCGACGATGACATCGCCGATGTTGCCGTAGGCCCGCTTGGACCCGCCCAGGACCCGGATGCACTTGATCTCCTTGGCGCCGGTATTGTCGGCGACCTTCAAATAGCTTTCCTGTTGGATCATCTCTCGGCGCCTCCTTACTTCGCTTTCTCAACGATCTCGACCACGCGCCACCTCTTGTCCTTGCTGAGGGGCCGGGTCTCCATGACCTTGACCTTGTCGCCGACGCCGCAGGCGTTCTGCTCGTCGTGGGCCTTCAGCTTGTAGGTGCGGCCGACGATCTTCTTGTAGAGGGGGTGGGCCACGCGGTCTTCGATGGCCACCACCACGGTCTTATCCATCTTGTCGCTGACAACCTTGCCGACCCGGGTCTTCCGGGATGAAGTTCTCGCTTCACTCATTTTCCGGTATCCTCCTTCTCTTACTTCGCGGCGGCAGCGCTCTGCTGCTCGCGGATAACGGTTTTGACTCGGGCAATGTCACGCTTGACCTCAGCGATCTTGATGGGGTTGTCCAGCTGGTTGGTGGCGTGCTGCATACGCAGGAAGAACAGGTCCTTCTTCAGGCTCACCAGCTTCTCGCTGCGCTCCGCCTCGCTCATCTTACGAATCTCACTTGCCTTCATCTTATTCACCTGCTTTCTGCGTTCCCTGCTCCTCACGGGCGACGATCTTCGTCTTCACCGGCAGCTTGTGGCTGGCCAGGCGCAGGGCCTCGCGGGCGACTTCTTCACTGACGCCCGCGATCTCGAACATGACGCGGCCGGGCTTGACCACGGCCACCCAGTACTCCGGGGAGCCCTTACCGGAACCCATGCGGGTCTCGGCGGGCTTCTCGGTGACGGGCTTGTCGGGGAAGATCTTGATCCACACCTGGCCGCCGCGCTTGGTGTAGCGGGTCATGGCGATACGGGCGGCCTCGATCTGATTGCTGGTAATCCAGGCGGGCTCCGTGGCCACCAGGCCGAACTCGCCGTATGTCACCGTGTTGCCCCTCATGGCCTTGCCGGTGAGGCGGCCGCGATGGACTCTGCGGTATTTGACTCTCTTAGGCAGAAGCATTACTGAGCGCCTCCTTCTTTCTTCTCAGGGCGGGGGCCGCGATTGCCGTCGCGGTTGAAGCCGGCACCCTGCCCGTCGCGGCGGGGGCCGCGGTTGTCGTTATTGCGGTTGAAGCCCCCGCGGCCCTCGCGGTTGAAGCCTCCGCGGCGGTCGCCGTCCCGGCGGGGGCGGCGCTCACGGCGCTCCTCGTAGGGCTTGGAGGTGTCGATGGTGCGGGGAGTGGTGCGAAGGGCCTGCTTGATGACCTCGCCCTTGTAGATCCACACCTTCACGCCGATGCGGCCGAAGGTGGTGGCGGCCTCCGCGAAGCCGTACTCAATGTCGGCGCGGATGGTCTGCAGGGGGATGGTGCCCTCGTGGTAGTGCTCCACGCCTGCGATCTCGCGGCCGCCCAGGCGGCCGGAGCAGCAGCACTTGATGCCCTTGGCCCCGGCCCGCATGGCCCGGCCCATGGCGTTCTTCATGGCGCGGCGGTGGCTGATGCGCTTCTCCAGCTGGGCGGCGATGTTCTCAGCCACCAGCTGGGCGTTCATGTCGGGGTTGCGGACCTCGACGATGTTCAGGCGCACCTTCCTGCCGGTCATCTTCTCCAGCTCCAGGCGGGTGGCCTCGATGTCCTTGCCCTCCTTGCCGATGACCATGCCGGGCCGCGCACAGTGGAGGAAGACGGTGATGCCGCCGCTGGAGCGCTCGATCTCGATCTTGGGCACCTGGGCCCCGTAGTGCTTCTTCTTCAGGAAGGAGCGGATCTTCTTATCCTCCACGAGAAGGTCGCCGACCTTCTCACTGCTGGCGTACCAGCGGGAGTCCCAGTCCTTGATAACGCCCACGCGCATGCCGTGGGGATTCACTTTCTGTCCCATAAACCTTCTCCCTCCTTTAAGCTTTCTCCGCGACCGTGAGGGTCACGTGGGATGTCCGCTTGTTGATCCGGTAGGCGCGGCCCTGGGCCCGGGGCATCACCCGCTTGAGGATGGGGCCGGGGGTGGCGAACACCTGGGACACATACAGGCTCTCGACATCCATGTTGTGGTTGTTCTCCGCATTGGCCACGGCGCTCTTGAGGAGCTTGATCATCGGCTCAGAGGCGGCCTTGGGGGTCTGCATGAGGATGGCCATGGCGGTGCCGACGTCCTTGCCGCGGATGAGATCGGCGACGATCTGCACCTTGCGGGGGGCGATGCGGAGGTATTTCAAATAAGCCTTTGCTTCCATTTTCTTCTAACGTCCTCCTTCGTTACTTGCCCTTGGCGTGGCCGCGGAAGGTGCGGGTGGGGGCGAACTCGCCCAGCTTGTGGCCGACCATATCCTCCTGGATGTAGACGGGCACATGCTTGCGCCCGTCGTGGACGGCGATGGTGTGGCCGACGAAGGCGGGGAAGATGGTGGAGCTGCGGCTCCAGGTCTTGAGCACCTTCTTGTCGCCCTTGGCGTTGAGCTCCTCGACGCGGCGCAGGAGCTCCGGGGCGACATACGGGCCTTTCTTCACGGATCTGCTCATATTCTCTTGCCTCCCTTACTTCACGTTCCTGCGCTTGACGATGAACTTGTCGGTGGGGTTCTTCGTCTTGCGGGTCTTGTAGCCCAGAGCGGGCTTGCCCCAGGGGGTCACGGGGCCGGGACGGCCCACAGGGCTCTTGCCCTCGCCGCCGCCGTGGGGGTGGTCGCAGGGGTTCATGACCGAGCCGCGGACCGTGGGACGCCAGCCCATGTGGCGCTTACGCCCGGCCTTGCCCAGCTGGATGTTCTCGTGGTCGATGTTGCCCACCTGGCCGATGGTGGCCTTGCAGTTGAGGCGGACGATGCGCACCTCGCCGGAGGGCATGCGGATCTGGGCGTCGGAGCCCTCCTTGGCCATCAGCTGGGCGCTGGTGCCGGCGGAGCGGACCAGCTGTCCGCCCTTGCCGGGGTGCATCTCGATGTTGTGGATCACGGTACCCACGGGGATGTTGGCCAGGGGCAGGGCGTTGCCGGGCTTGATATCGGCCGCGGCGGAGGAGATCACCTTGTCCCCCGCGCCCAGGCCCACAGGGGCCAGGATATACCGGCGCTCGCCGTCCTCGTACTCCAGGAGGGCGATGTTGGCGGAGCGGTTGGGGTCATACTCCAGGCGGAGCACAGTGGCGGACATATCCTCCTTGTCCCGCTTGAAGTCGATGATGCGGTACTTGCGCTTGTTGCCGCCGCCCCGGTGGCGGACGGTGATGCGGCCGTAGCTGTTGCGGCCGGCGCTCTTTTTGAGGACCTCGGTAAGGCTCGGCTCAGGCTTGGCCTTCTTATCCACGCCGTCGAAGCCGGAGACGGTCATCTGGCGGCGGGACGGGGTGGTGGGCTTAAAAGACTTGATAGACATTGTTCTCTCTCCTCCCTTACACCATGCCCTCGAAGAACTCGATGGTCTTGGAGTCCTCGGTCAGCTGCACGATGGCCTTCTTCCAGTCCTTGGTGCGGCCGGGGCGGCCGGCGCCCATGCGCTTGGCCTTGCCGGGGACGTTCATGGTGTTGACCTTGGCCACCTTCACGCCGAAGATCTCCTCCACGGCCTTTTTGACCTCGATCTTCCCGGCGGCGGGGGCTACTTCAAAGACGTACTTCTTGTCCGCGGCGCCCGCCATGGAGCGCTCGGTGACGATGGGGCGAATGATGACATCATAAGAGATCATTATGCGTACACCTCCTCGATAGTGGCGAGGGCGGCCTGGTCGATGACCAGATACTTGGCGTTGAGGATGTCGTACACGCTCAGCATCCGGGCGGTGGTGGTAGTGACGCCGGGGATGTTCCGGGCGCTCTTGACCACCGTCTGGTTCACCTCGGGGGTGATGACCACGGCCTTGCCGTCGCAGTTGACGGCCTTCAGGAAGCCCTGGAACGCCTTGGTCTTGATGGCGTCCATGGCGATGGAATCGACGACGATGATCTTCTCCTGGGCGGCCTTGGCGCTCAAGACGCTCTTGAGGGCGAGGCGGCGGACCTTCTTATTGAGCACGTAGCTGTAGCTGCGGGGCTTGGGGGCGAAGGCGATGCCGCCGTGGGTCCACTGGGGGGCCCGGGTAGAGCCCTGGCGGGCCCGGCCGGCGCCCTTCTGCTTCCAGGGCTTCCTGCCGCCGCCGGAGACCTCGGCGCGGGTAAGAGCGCTCTGGGTGCCCTGCCGGCAGTTGGCGAGGTGGTTTTTCACCACTTCATGCACAACGTGCATATTGGGCTCGATGCCGAAGATGGCGGCATTGAGCTCCACCTGGCCGACCTCGCTGCCGGCCATGTTCAAAACTTTCGTCATTTCTCAGCACTCTCCTTTCCCTTAGCGTCTCGCGGAGGCCTTCTGCGGGTTGACACGGGCGGAAGCCTTCTGCGGGTTGGCGCTGGTACCGGCCTCGCCCTTCTTGACGATGATGGTCTTGGCGGTGGAGCGGACCGTAACGAGGCCGCCCTTGGGGCCGGGGACCGCGCCGCGGACCACCAGCATGTTGAGCTCGGGGTCCACCTTGACCACGTCCAGGTTCATGATGGTCACCTGGTCGACGCCCATGTGGCCTGCGCCCTTGGTGCCCTTGAAGATCCGGCTGGGGTCCGTGCCGGAGCCCAGGGAGCCCTGGTGCCGGGCCACGGGGCCGGTGCCGTGGGTGGCCTTGAGGGTGCGGTTGCCGTGGCGCTTGACCACGCCCGCGTAGCCGTGGCCCTTGCTGATGCCGGTGACGTCCACATGGTCGCCCTCGGCGAAGGCGTCGGCCTTGACCACGTCGCCCACGTTCATCTCCGCGGCCTTATTGAGCTTGAACTCCTTGAGGTGCTTCTTGGGGGATACGCCGGCCTTGTCCAGGTGGCCCTTCTCGGGCTTGGTGAGCTTGCGCTCGCCCACATCGCCGAAGCCCAGCTGCACGGCCTCATAGCCGTCCTTCTCGCTGGTCTTCTTCTGGACCACGACGCAGGGGCCGGCCTCGATGACGGTGACCGGGATCACCTTGCCGTCGGCGTCGAAGATCTGGCTCATGCCGACCTTCCTGCCGATGATCGCTTTCTCCATTGTTTTTTCTCCTTTTTCAGGTTATTGGTCGGCTTAGATACGCCGGTTGGGTCCCCGGACGCATTGCTCTGCCGACTTGACCCGTCCACCTCGCAAGCCGGCGGACATGGTGAGCATACAAATTAAGATTTAGAGCTTGATCTCGATCTCCACGCCTGCGGGCAGCTCCAGGCTCATGAGGGCCTCCACGGTCTTGGGGCCGGAGCTGGTGATGTCGATGAGGCGCTTGTGGGTGCGCCGCTCGAACTGCTCTCTGGAGTCCTTGTTGACGTGGACGGAGCGCAGGATGGTCACCACTTCCTTCTTGGTGGGCAGGGGGATGGGGCCGGACACGCCGGCGCCGGTGCGCTTGGCCGTCTCCACGATCTTCTCGGCGGACTGGTCGATGATCTGGTGATCATACGCCTTCAGGCGGATTCGGATCATTTCTTTTGCCATTTGCTTGTTCCTCCATAATTTGTACAAAGTAGTTCTTCGATGTTCCTTACTCTGTACGGCGAGAAAATTTTCTTTCCGCGTTTCCGTGCGTATCATTCCCGCTCATAGAAAAGACCGGCGCAAAAAGGCCGGTACTTGTCCATGGCGCAGCGATCTACGCCGCGAAAAGGACCTTCTCAGCCGCCCGATTATCGGACATACTCCACGGAAGTTACCGGCTCGCGCCGCAATCTCCCGTATCATCGCAGTGCCGCAGGGCCCTCCAGGCGCAAAAACCTGGCATCCCTGCAAAAGCTTGTTTATTTTACCCCATCCCATCCCGCTTGTCAAGGGGATTTTTACATTTTTTCTTGAATTTTTTCACAGAGGGGGCTCTCCCGCAGAAATGCCCCGCCGGGACCGGCAGGGCATACCTTATTATAAAACGTCATACAGCGCGTTGAGCACCGTCCAGCCCTGGGGATAGGGGCGCATGAGGTTCCAGTACCCCGCGCCCCGCAGGCCGTGGCGGGCGATGAGGCGCAGCTTTGCGGACATGCTCCGGGCGTCCTCGAACCAGACCTCGTGGACCGCGCCGTCCCGGGTGTAGCGGAAATAGGGGCTCTGGGCCGCCTCGTCGAATTCAATCTCCGCCCGGTTCTCCACCGCCAGCTCCACCGCCCGCTGGTTGGAGATGGACTGGGCCTTTGTCTCTCCCCGGCGGTAGGGCAGGGGCCAGTCGTAGCCGTAGTTGGGGATGCCGAGGTAGATCTTCTCCGAAGGGATCACGCTCAGCGCGTAGCGGAGCACCGCCTCCACGTTGGGCAGCGGGGCCACCGCCATGGGCGGGCCGTAGGTGTAACCCCATTCGTATGGATGGAAGTTATTAACACATACTTTTGTCGCCGTAATTCTTATACAGATTCTGCCAAGTCGAGGATTCGATTGCACTCGTTGGAGAACTTGAAATATACTTGGATATGCTTGGCGTCGTTTACAACAATACGGTCAATAAGATGAGTGATGACCGCCCGGTCCAGCGTCTGGATATTTCCAAATTTTTCAAAGAAGGAGATAAACTCATCATCCGCCTTGCGTGAATCTTTAATGGCTGCGAGGCTATCCTGTAACTGCTTGATGTGGGCTTCCTGGGTGAGCATTTCCGCTTTGTATTGTGCGCGGAAATGCTCATATTCTTCCTGATCCAAAATTCCCTTTTGCAGATTATCGTACAACTTAAACCGCGCCTCGCTTAGCCGTTGCTTTTCCTTCTCAGCGCGGTGGAGCGCAGATGTGTACTCATCCCGCATGTTGCTGCTGACGCTTTGTTTCCGCGCCTGCTCTATGGCTTTTTTAGCATCAACCAGAAGTCCAATCTGCCTCTGCACTGCGCTCAAGGTGATCTTTTCCAGCTTCTTTTCTGAGGTGTATGGGCACTGGCATTTATCAGCAGCATATGTACGGGTCGGGCAGCGGTAGCTGCCATACCCGTTCGTTGTACAACGGTTGAGGCGGCGGCCACAGGTGCCGCAGAAGACCATGCCCGAAAGCAGATATGTCTCTGTATTCTTCGGGGCAACCCGTGTATGCCTGGAAAGCCGGTCGTGAACGATTGTAAATTGTTCATCGGAGATAATAGCCTCATGAGTCCCCTCTACCACAATCCACTCCGTCTGTTCGTTGGGAACCATCTGCTTGCTGCGATAGGAAATGCTCTTGAATTTCCCCTGGACAAGATTTCCAATATATACCTCATTTCGCAAAATAGAGTTGATGGTTGTGATGGACCAGGTTCCTACCTTTTTGCCGCCGCTGGAGTGACTAACAAAACCCTTGCACCCCTTTTGCGTTTTGTACGCAGAGGGAGTTATAATATGCAGGGCGTTCAGTTTCTTTGTGATTCCGCTGGCGGAGGCTCCGTCAGCATACCAGTTAAAAATCATGCGGACGACTTCCGCCGCCTCTGGGTCAATCACTAGCTTGTGCCGGTCCTCCGGGCTTTTCACATATCCGTATGGCGCATAGTTCCCGATGAACTCACCAGAGTTGCGTTTCATATCAAGTGTGCTCTTTATTTTGATAGAAAGCTGCCGGATGTAATCATCGTTCACAATGTTTGAGAAGGATACGATTGCACTGCAATAGGTTTCCGGGCTTTTCAAACTGTCCAGGTTGTTAAGAACAGAAATCACTCGAACCCCTTTTTGTGGGAAATAGTCCTCCATCAGTTTGCCAAGTTCGGGATAGTTCCTGCCAAGGCGGGACAAATCCTTAAAGATAACGCAGTTGATTTCACCAGCTTCGACAGCGCGCATCATCTGCTGAAACGCTGGCCTGTTGAGGCTCCCACCGGCATATCCATCGTCTGAATATACTTTGACAGAGGCGATCTGCTCCCCTTGCTGCTCCATATACTCGATATGTTTTGAAATGATCCGCTGCTGATTTTGGATGCTGTCACTTTCAGGCTTATCCCCGTCTTCTTTGCTGAGACGGACGTATTGTCCAACGTGCCATACGTTCGATTGCCGATTCTTTTTATTTGTCCTTCCGTTTTGCAGGAACGTCATTTTATACTCCTTTCTGCCGCAAGGCTAGATTTGCAAAACGGTATCTGCAAGCCCAATTATAGCAGATACCTGGGTGCCGTCAAGTTTGTGCCTGCTTCTCCATGTGTACGTTCAAAACATCAATAATACACTCTTGTAGATGTTTCCCTTCACTGGAAAAAAACACAGTAACACTTGCGCCTTCACATTCAAAAGCATCCGTATTCACTTCCTGGTTCATGTTGCCCCCCCCTTGCTTGAAAGATATGGGAAAATGGCGCGGAATATGCTTTGTCAGTCATTCATGCACATTTAGCGTTCAGATTCATGTCAGTTTCTCCAGCAGGTAAATAATCTGATGGAGAGTGTTTGCCTGATGCAAAAACTGACAGAACAAAGCCGCGCCGGAAAGTATTGATGCCACATGACATAAAGCGGCGGTATCCCGGCGCGGCTGTTCCGATTGTTGATGTCTTATTTGGTTCTCGCCGTATTTGCCACGCGCCCCCGACGAGAGGGGGTATTGCCGGTCGCCGCTGGCGCGGCTGTCATAACTCCGCAACGCCGTTTGGAACGTGCGCCGCAGGGTTCCCCCCAAGTCTTTAGGAGGCCGTGAGGAAGTATCATTGTACCCCATACAGGTCAATGCGTACCGGATGCCACTCCGGTTTACAAGGGCTTCAACGTAGATCGCTCAAACAGCTCGTCCATCTGGTCCCCCTTTCACAAGCTGTTGTCCTGGCGGCGCGCCCTGTCCCGCTGCTGTATGGTTTTTGTACCCGCAATACCGTGTATTCAGTTTTTTAGGTGCTCGAAAGGCTATGGGGAAACGCGCCTTTCACCTAACACAGAAAATCAGCCGTTTTTATCCCCTGTTTTGCTGCCCTCCGAAAAAATTTTTTTCAGAATAATTTTTGCACGGCAGAGGGAACGGCAAACTCGCGGTTGTCCAACGTGTTCGGCTTGCGCAATCTCGGTCTCATTCATCTCTTCCACACAGTACATCCACAAGCGGCGGTACTGTGTTTCCGTCAGAGCATCCTTGATTTTTTGCAGCAGCGCAATTCTCCGCTCCCTCTGTTCCGCCGCCATCAGCGGAACAAAAAACGCATCCTCCGTGGATAAATCCGTAGATTTCCGGGCCTCGTTCAGAGAGATACAGGAATCGTAGTAGCCGCGCCCCGTACTCTCAATGTCCTTGTAGTCTCCATCGGACAGCTTCTTCCAGTAGAGGAATTCTTCCTCGCTGGCGAAATCCTCACGGGTCAGCCGGATATGTACGCCAGTGACGCTGGGGTAGACGATGGCCTCCTTGTCCAGCTTGTTCAGCGCGTAGTCGCTGCGTTTATCAAACATAATTTCCTCCTGATTGTGTGATGGTTGTGTAAGGGGCGAAACATCAACAATCAGGAGGTCCACGGCAGAGATACCAATCTCCGAAGAAATGTAAATTTTTCTGGTTTCTATCGGCTTTTTTTGCCGTGCTTCTACGTTGTAAGCATATTCCAGTAAAAAAACTGCCGTTGTACACCGGTTTACTGAAACATTGTGTGTCGAATGTTGTCAGATTTTGGATGTAAATGTCGAAAGAGGAAAAGGCCACAAGAGAGCTGGTAGTCTCTTGCGGCCTTTTCCTCTTTTGAATTATAATGAAAAGAACGTGCGCGATTAAATCAACGGCATATTGCCCCTGACCTAGGGGGGATAAGCTCATGCTAAACCTTTCTGTTTTGAAAACCGTCCTGCTGATTATGGCCTACACTATAGTGGTACTAGTGAAGAACTGATCGGCCATAGAAATCACGCAAGCGCTATTTCTGTGAAAGATTAGCATCTAAACTCGTTAACATTATATATGATTCTGTTGAATTCCTTTGTCAAATTTTGTCGAATAACAAAAAAAAGGAGCATTTCTGCTCCTTTTTACATGATAGGTCGATATTGGTCGGTAATTAGCTGAACTGGGGCCTTTTCAAGCCTCGCTACCAATTTGATAAAGTGCATCAATGGGGACTATGGCTCCGTCAAGAAGAATGATGTTACGTTCTACCGGGTCGATTCTTTTTATCCTTCCTGCCACAGTAACATAGGCTCCACCATCTTTCCGATCATCCGGCTTGAAGAACGTAAATGACGCAACGGTCCCTTGCAGCGCTCCGTCTTCCAGCAGGCGCAACTGCTCATCCAATATTTCTTTTTGCTCCGAACTGAGCTCAATTCTTTTTTCAGTAAGCCTTGCGGCTTCTTTCACTTCACTCTCATATCCGGTTAGCGCCGCAAACGGTGAGAACTGCGCCGCCCTATCCCTGATTGGCATATGCGGGTGCCGGTCAGAGACATGGTGAGGAAGGTTAATAATATCATCGTAAGCTCCCACCACTACGCTTTATGCCCTCCTATCTGACCATTGCGGTCAATCGTGGTTGCTCCATCCTCCAGGTTCATTCCCTTGAGAATGGCATTTTTTCCGAACCGCCTTTTTATATCCAGCATAGTGCGCTGCATCTTTTTTTCCCGCTCTAAGGCAGCAGTTTCTTCGGCTTGCCGACATTCCAGTGCGGCATAGTCTGTGAAAAGGTCAAGCTGCTCCACTTCCCGCCTGTTTGGGGCGGAGGATTCAGAGACTACCCGATTTGCAGTAAGATAGATGCGGCGGACCAACAGTCTTTTATCAACAATGCGATCAAAAAGCGCTAGTGCCGCACGAACGATCTGCTTAGTAGAGGACGTGTATACATCCATATTCTCTGTTCCGTGGGCTTGTTTCGGCACAGTGCGACCATACCGGTCTACGGTAACATCTCCCTGATAAGTGCTGCTGATCTCCTGATTTCGCAAATTATCAATGTCATATCCAATGGTCAGCGTCAGTTGGTCAGTTACAAGGCCCTTGTCTACAAGGTCAAGCGATAGCTGGTCCGCCATCTCATGTACTACCAGCTTTGCCTTTGCGAACGGATATGGATACTGCAATACTTGCCCCGAACCAATGCTGTTGCTCTCCGGCTTATATGCTTTGATGTCACCAATAGTACAGGGTTCCCATCCCCAGGCGTGATCGATCAACAGCTCCGCGTTCACGCCGAAGAGCTTATACAGCAAATCCTCATTGTAATAGTCCGTAGGTTTTCCAATGGAACAACGCGCAATATCCCCCATGGTATAAAGCCCGTTGGCCTCCAGCTTCCTGGCGTAGCCCCTGCCTACGCGCCAGAAGTCGGTAAGAGGCCGGTGGTCCCACAGGTTCCGGCGGTAGCTCATCTCATCCAGTTCGGCAATGCGGACACCGTTTTCGTCCGGCTGAATGTGCTTTGCCCAAATGTCCATTGCGATCTTACAGAGGTATAGATTTGTTCCGATGCCCGCTGTGGCAGTAATTGGCACCGCCGGACAAGCAGTTGCGGATTATCTTTCCCGTGTACTAAGGTTAGACGCTTGTAAAACCAAAATTCCCCCAACCGCATTCATTTTGCATACGGTTGGGGGATTGGTAATTAACATCCGGAATCGTTAGAACAGGCCTTAGACCACTTGGGGCCACAACGCGGCGCAAAGGTACAAACGGATGCGGGCTTAATCACCTTCATGGATAGCACTCCTTTCTTTTACATATTTTCTGAGATAACTGTCAATATCAAAATCAATGAATTGGCATTGATTATCTCCTTTGCAAAAACGTTTGCCACCACACAAGAATAAATCAGGGCACATTTTGCATTCGTCATCAAGGCAACAGAGATTAACACGATGTTCAAAGACTTGTTCTTTGGACATCCCAGACAGTAGGAGATCTACATGTCCTGTACGATTTACTTCCTTCCAAGCATTGCAAAGAGACAGCGAACCATCTGCATGAACTTTTATTGTATTGGGTTGATATGCAATGCATGGTTGACAGTTTTTAGGCAAAAGGAGAAAATTACTATCATCATAAGGCTTGCTGTGAAATAAAAAAATATTTTCAAGATTCCATTTAGCATATTCTTCTGGTAATAATTGGCTTTTCCAATTATTATAGTCATAATTTATTATCATTGCTGTCTCTACATTGAATGGGTAACACAATTTTTTCCGAAGCATGGACATATAATTTTCAAATTCGTCCATATTCTCTTTGTGTACATTATATCTCAAATATAGGTGATGTTTCGAATCCATAAAAAATTCTTTAGAATCAACTAAATTATGCAAAATGGTTTCATAAGAGCCACTGCCATCCCTATAAGGGCGCATAATATCGTGATCAAACTTTGAAGACAAAGTAATGTGTATAGTTGCGTTGGCATGAGATAACAGGTCCCTTACTTTTTCATTAAAAAGGGTCCCGTTAGTTTCAACTAAATACGAAATTTCAAGGTTAGAAAATTGCGCCATTTTCCGAAGTAGATATTGAATAGTATCAAATTCCAAGAGGGGTTCTCCCCCGATTAAGTCAAAATGAATTTCACAAATTTGGGAATTATTCTTGAGTACAGAAGCAATATACTGAACAACTTTATCTATGAGCTGTAAATCCATCACACATTTTTGAGTTAAGTTGGTCTCATAGCAGTATTTGCAACAAAGATTGCAGAACTCTGTGAGGGATAAGATAATGTTTAGGCACTTATTAGGACTAGTAGTCAGGAATAAGTTAAGTGCGCTTTCATCATCAATAAAAAAATCGTTGTCATATAGATATGTAATTTCTTCTGAAGACAGTTTATCTTTAACAAGATGTCTTTCGGAAATATAACCATTCTCCAACTCTACAATACACGCATTAACTGTATTGAATAGAATAACGCTAGTATCTGCTGGAATTACGCGCACAAATTTAGAAAGTTCCATCTTATCCACTCCATTTATTTAAATTTCTATTTTCTAGTAAAATAACTTCATCGGCTAAATTAATGGTATCTCTCCGTAGTTGGTGTGTAACGAATATGACAGTTACATTTTGCAAGCTAAATAGTATTTTTTCTATTTCGGATGCCGTATCTTCGTCCAGATGAGATGTGCTCTCATCCATCAGCAATATCGGACAGCCTCTTAATATTGCACGGGCAATAGAGAGCCGTTGACGTTCACCGCCAGACATTTGTATAGCATTCTCGCCTATTTTGGTATGAATCCCCATTGGTAATTTTTCAATATATTCTTTCAAGCCTGCATTATAGAGAGCATCTGTCACCTGTTCATCTGATGCATTGAGAAAAAATTTAACATTTTCGGCTATTGTATCATCAAGAAGATAGGAATCTTGTGATATCAATGTTACTAATTTACAATAGTCATCATTTACTATATCGACAATATTGATATTATCCAAAGTTATACTTCCAGATAAGCAGGGAAATATGTTTGCAATAATCCGTAATAATGTTGATTTCCCGCTTCCGCTTTCACCAATGATCAAGTATTTTTTTCCTTTCTCAAAGGTATAATTGACATTCTTAAGAATTAGCTTATCCTCAAAAGAAAATTGTAAATTATTAAGTTTTAGACTATAGTCAAATCGTTCTTTTTTAATAAAGCCATTGGATTTTGATGGAAAAGACAAGACAGTATTTATCTTCTCCAGTACTTTTGAGACAGATTTTATTTCGGCTAAATCGCCACCTATAGTAGTTAATGGAGAAGCTATATAAACCATTAACTGTGATGCGGCAATTACTGCTGCTATATTTAATCGCGCTGAAAGAACTAGAATAGCGCCCAGCAAGAAAATACCTAAGTAAATAACGTTACCAATCGCAAAAGATAATTCGTATGAAAACCGATTAAAAGCCTTTAATTTGTATCGTGCGTGTTCTGCAATTCTACAACTATTTGACTGCCGCTTATTAAGAAATTCTATTACACCAAATGATTGAGCAGTTTCCAAAAGCTGAAAATTTTCCCTTATCATTGCGATATGAGATTCTTGTGAAACAGCAGCAACTTTTCCAAGGTCTGCAATATGCTTAGTAAAATAAGACGGAATAACAGCTTGAATAGCAGCGAATATGACAACATAAAAGCCAAGCAGTGGGCTTAGGAGGAACATAGCCATAGTTGCTACTATAAATTTCACTGTATTGGGATATAGTTGTAAAAGAGTATCAAACCACGAGTCCCGAATCATATCCATATTTACCGTCAAATCAGCTAGATAGCTTGAAGAATTGTATGATTGAAAATCTTGTACCCATACTCGTGTAATACACGAATGGATGTTGGCTTTTAGAGATCCCGTAGCTATCTCTAACAGATGAAATCTGACGTTAGCAGTGGCATAACCAGTAAGAAAGCTAAGAAACACATAAAAAATAAAAGAAAAAATATATTGACTGATATCACTGAGCTTTCCATTCATTGCAAAATCGACTGCCACTGACATAGTATAGGCAAGTCCTACTTCGACGAGAGCATTAATTGGTGCTAAAACTAGATATAAAACAAACAATGATTTGTTTTTATAAAGATAATTAAGAAGCATAGAACCAAACCTCTCTTTTTATTAACACCTCGGCTTCTTGAGATTGTGTGACTTGACAGATTATCGATTTAGCCATTAATACAAGCGCCCCTTCTTCTACCAAAGAGACGCTCTATGACACCACGCTTTAGTTGTTAAAGTTTACCACAGATTCTGTCGTTTGTCAACTGCAAATGCGAATCAGGACTTTTGCGTGGGTGCGTTCCATGCTAAGGTGAGGAATCAGCGGCTTTTTTGTACACCCCCTTCGTGCTGGAGCTTACCACGCCTGGTCCTGGTAGGGAGTGTCCTCTACGCCCCGGCAGCGCAGGCGGGCCGCCAGACGGTCCAGCGGACCCCGCCAAAGGCGGCGGAACCAGCGGCTCCCGCCGAACCAGCGGACCAGGGTTGGGCTGACGGCGTAGTAGGCCCGGATAAAGGCACGGCCCAAAGCGCTCCTTGCCAGCTCGTTGTCCCGGAAGCGGCGGAGGGTCCAGACCTGGGGGCAGTCGTAGGAGCCGTAGACGGCGGTGGCCACATAGCAGCCGGACTTTTTGGCTGCTGCGGCCTCCGTCTTTTCCTGTTCCAGAGCTTTTGCCTTCTCCTGTTCCAAACGCAGTGTTTCCTTCGCGATCCCTTCGATGATGGCCTTGCGGAATCTTTCCAGATTCTCTCCCTCATCCCAGTTTACTCCATCATAAGGATTCTGTGTCAGTATACTCGATGCGTCTGTCAAAAAAGAGCCATAATCCTCATCGTATCTCTCACTCGCTGCCGTGGCCAAACCGTTTTGAAAGATATAAATTTTGTAGTTACGGTAGCCGTTGCCAAAGGGATGAGAAATGGAAGGGGAAAGAGAAAGAGAAAAAGCATACGTGTATGTCTGGCCCGCTGGATCATTCCATCTTCTTTCACGGCACAAGGTTCTCCCGTCAGGCAGCGTCCATATCACCATAGGAGTAGGAAACAGCATATTTGGTTTTGCCTCATCAACAATGGTCTTCAATTTGTCAAAAGGACAAACAAGAAGAGGAGATAAGGGGCCAAAACCATGTGCCCACAATTCACGTTTGAATACTTCGTCCCGCTCTTGTTGTTTTTGTTCCGCTCTCAACCGCTCTTTCTGCCGCCGGATTTCATCTTCCATGTTCATGGGTCAGCCTCCGTATCTTTGTTTTGTCAGAGTCAAAACATTAAATCTCAATAGTGTAGGACATCTGCCCCGCCCGGACATTGATATACCAGTATAGCAGAATTTTTCTGGGGTTACAAGCTCCAGATGAGAGGGAAACCCACGAAAAACGCACGAATGAATGGACTGTCAACAAATCGTTATAATCTGGAGTAAATTAGCCACGGCTTGTTCATAACATATTTACTCATGTGTTTGTCCTGGGAGAAAGGCTATCCAGTAAATATATACCCGTGTCCACGCCGGGTAGCGATGATGGACGGGCTGGACGGGATATCCTCGATTTTCTCCCGCAACCGTCGTATGGTGACATCGACGTTTCGCGTATCCCCTAGGTAGCTATAGTCCCATACACCTGTCAGCAATTCTTCTCGGGAAAAAACCTTTCCAGGCTCTTTGGCAAAGAAAAGAAGCAGTTCGTACTCCCTTTGCGTTAAATCCAGGGGAGAGGCATCCTTTGTTACTAAAGCCTGCCCTGGGTAAATGGCGATTCTTCCGAAGGTCAAACATTCTTCTTCGCCTGCCCCCCGGCTGATATCCGTATCCCACAAGCCAACCTTTATACGCATTAGCAATTCTTTCATTGAAAAAGGTTTTTGTATAGAATCAATCCTTAACCCAATATCGGACAATTCCTCTTCCTGATGTTCCGATGCGATAAGCAAAAGAATAGGGGATTCTATTTTGGCCTCATGTAAGCTCCTGCATATATCCACGCTGTTCGGTTCAGTCTGTGTCAGGTCCAGCACGATCAAATCCGGCGCTTGCTCCTGTGCAAGCCGTAATCCCGTTTTACCGTCACTGGCGCGGATGATGTGATACCCCTCCCGCCCCACGGCAAAAGCAAGTATTTCCAGAACGCGGCTGTTATCTTCTACTATCAAAAGTTTTTTCTGCAAGGCGCGTACCTCTCTATAGTCCGTTATCTTTGATAAACTGCTTTACCAGCTTTTGAAAATTATATGCAACATCATCCGGCAAACGCTGGTCTGTCAGCGTCTTTGGCAGCGTTATCCCCGACATATTTTTGTTCTCCCTGCGAAAGGTAACTTGGTTTGTCTCCAGATGCAATGCTTTTATTTTATAGCCCTGCCTTGTCCACGAGTGTATTATATTGTACTCTGGAGCAGTAAAACGGATTGTGTGAAAGGGATAGTCCTCTTTCTTCCAGAGGGACGATGAGAGCTCCGGCGTATCGTCATACCAGAACGCCTCAAAACAGTACGCCTCCCATGGCAGACGGTCTCCCAAGATACGCTCTATTTCTTGAAAGCGCAGATGAATAACAGAATTTTTGTTAGTGCGAAAAAACTCTGTCAGCTCGACATATGGCGATTCTTCTGCTGGCACTTCCTCCATGATGCCGTCCAGCATGGAGAAGAGGTCAATGGGTTCTCCCTCCGCTCCGTTTGAAGAAAAACATACCTGATAACTGCAACGCCTGTGGATGTAGATCAGGTTTTTTATTTTCCACCCCTGCCCGATGTTTTTTTCTACAAGCTCTATCTCCTGGTCGGCAAGCATCCTTTGATTGCAGTAGGCACAGCGTCCACTCTGACGGGTCCATACCGCCCGATAGTACCACGCGCCGGTGGGAACATCGGAGAAGGTCTTGTATCCCCGCAGCACCGTATCAGCCGAAGCGGAGCGGCCCAGAATCCGGTTGACCATGGCAATGGTTTCAGCGCGGGTGATGTTCTGGTCGGGACGGAAGGTGCCGTCCGTGTAGCCGTAGATCAGACCGGCCTCCGCCGCCTGATTGATGTACCGCCGCGCCCAGCTCCCGGAGATGTCGGAGAACCGGTCCCTGCCGGAATCCTCCGCTGTTCCGCAGAAGGAGGCGAGAATCGCCGCCAGTTCCCCACGGGTGATCTTGCGGTTCGGTTCAAAGGTGCCGCCGGGATAGATGTTGAGCACGTCCATATTCGCCAGGGTCGCCACAGCGGGACCGTACCACGCATTGGCGGACACATCCTGGAAGGGGCTGACGCTGGTGCCATAGTTCGCTTTGGCCTCCTGTGTCAGAAGGCGATAGAGAATGGTCACGACCTCGGCACGGGTGATGTCGGCGTTGGGCGCGGCTTGGGTGCTGGTGCGCCCGACGATGTAGGCGATGTGGTCCTGCCGGTTCAGCAGGGACAGTTTGGAATCCGGCGCGACAGCCAGCTCGCCCTTGGCGATGACCACCTTCTGAATCTCCGAAACAAACTCGGTCTCCGCAGCGGCATAGCGGACCTCATAGGTGCCGGGGGCCAGCGGGGCTACCGTGCTGCCGGTGATCTCTGTCCAGTTCCCGCCGGTGATACGGTACTCCATGCCTTTTTCCGTCCGAACCAGCGCCCCGTCCCGGTATCCCAGGCGCGTCTCATTGGTGCCGGTCACAGCGGGAGCCCTGCGGCGGACGGGAATCTTCACCGTAGCGGTCTCGCTGGGCGGCGCGGCGCTGCTGCCGGGGAAGCGGAGCAGAATGTCCGCCCCGGTCAGGGCAGACACGTCCAGGGGGCCGGTGCAGGGGGTCCAGGTTTTGCCGTTGTCCGTGGAGCAGTCCATATCCGTGGTGGTGCTGATTGTCTCCGCAACGGTATCCAGCGCGACGGAGGGCTTCTCCCCACGGGCGGGGATGCTGATCTCCGCCGCCTCGCTGGAAAACTGATTGCTTGTTGCGGCCACGCGGACAAGGAGCTTCTTGCCGGTCCAATCGGACACACCCATGTCCAGGGCGCACCGCTCCCAGGTCTTGCCGCCGTTGACGGAATACTCCATGCTCCTGGTGGTGTTCACGGTCAGGGAGTGGAGATCGGCTTTCACATCCGGGGCATCAGGGCGGTCCGGCATTGTCTCCGCCGTGATGGAGCCCGGTTCGCCGGTGCCGCTGTCGATGAGGCGCAGATAGAGGACCGCGCCCGGTTCGATGGACGCGCCGTTTGTCAGGAGGGCTGTCATGTTCCGGTCCGTGCTGACCAACACCACGCTGGCATCGAAGTAGATGCTCTCGCCATAGAAGTCAATCTCATAGCGCAGTCCGGTGTCCGCCACCGTCCGGGCCTCCACAGTCTGGCTGTCGGAGGGGAGGAAATTGTCCGTCTCTTTCATCCGCTGAGTGAAGCGGTAGGCGGTATCCGGGGACAGTCCGGTGAAGCGGGGGCTGTCCTGCCACGTTTCGCCGCCGTCCATGCTGTACTCCGCGCCGGATATCTCCGCCAGCGTGATGGTGGAGATGGTGCGGTCAGCAATCAGGGGCGGGGTGGGCATGGACTGGGGAGCCTTGGAGATGGTCATTTGCACCTCGATCCGGTCCGCGTTCAGCGCATAGCCGTCCTCCGCTGTCAGAGCGAGGCGCACGGTATAGCTGCCAGCGTTCACCGGCGGGGCGGGAAGTTCGTAGGCGTTCCCGTTGGGCAGGGTCCCGGTGTAGGAGATGTCAACGGACTTCACGCCCTCCAGGCCGGTGAACAGTTCGGCGTAGGGATAGGGCTGATTGCTGCCGTTGTAGACCACATCGCAGTCAGGGAGTTCAACGCCCAGCACATCCACCACAACGGGGACAGGCTCAACCTCCTGCTCCGGCGGGTCGGGGAGAAGCTCGGTTTCCTCCGGGTCCGTGTCGCCGGGGTCGGCCTCGGAGGCGGCGAACGCCTGGACGGAAAGCAGGGTGAGCGCCATGCACAGCGCCAGCAGCAGGCTCATGAAGGTCTTCCAGCCCATGGTTTTGGTTCTTTCCATAGAAAATTCTCCTTATCATTTGATTTTGGGTACAAAAAAAGCCGGAACATCGTCCGGCACCTTCTCAATCCCTATGAAATTGTTGCTGTTTTTGGTTGTATTCTTCGTATGACAAGCCGCTCATACATACGGCGGCAGCTGCCGTCCTGGTCTTTCAGATAGAAACGGATGCCGCCCCGGAGATGTTTGGGCAGGCCCTCCGGGATCGCCGCCGCAAGGGTACTGCTCAGCCCCAGAATTTCAAACTGCGCCGGACAATGCCGTCTGAGAAAAGAGACGGGAACTCCCATAGCGCCGTCATAGTCTCCGGGAAGCTGTGAAACCCTGCCTACCTCAATCGCGTCATAGTTGGCATACTTCGGATACAGCTCCGGGGAGTAGCGGCAGGACAGCGGCAGAGGGATATGCCGTTGGGGGCGGTCCAGGTTGGTGTACCAGAAGATGTTCCCGAATTTTTGGACATCGCCTCCAGGGGTCAGGAACGCCCGCACCGCAGAATTCCCCAGCCACAGCTCGCCGCCTTGCAGCAGGGGAAAGACCGTCTTGTAGGTAATCGCGTGCAGGGGGCCGATAATGACAAACTTTTTCTGATGGGCGGTGAGAAGGGAGAGATACTCCCTCCATAGGCTGAACGGCGGATTGGTGGCGATAATGTCAGCCTGACGCAGATACTGGACGCACTCCGGTGACTGGAAAGCCCCGCCTTGCAGCAGCCGGTGCCGGGTTTCGGTGAGGACGCCGCCGCTGTGCCGCATTTCAGCTTGGTAGGCATGGGGGCCTTTGAATGTGGCGATCAGCCGCTTTAAGCCATAGTCCTCAAAATGGGCGGCAAAAAAGCGCCAGAAATTTGAGGTTTCCGGGCAGTCACAGTTGCAGTAGACCGTCCGCCCCTTGAAATGCTCCCGGTAATGGGGCAGCTCGGTTTCAATATCCGAAAGCCTTGTGAAGAACTCGTCATTTTTGTTGGCCCTTGCCGCTTGCAGGCTTGCGTTGCCACGCGTCACTAAATCAGCGCTCCTGGCTGCGCTGCCGTTTGCGCTGCCAGCCCTCCAGCAGCTTGAGGATGGTGTCCTCCATCTGCCGGGGCGTGTAGGAGCGGGGGAAATATTTGCGGAGCTTGTCGCCGGAGATGGTCAGATCGTACTTTTCCGGCTTCTTTTCCTCCGACATGATGGAGAGCACCGCGTCCTCGTTCAGCTCCCCGGCCTGGCTTTTCTTTTTCATCCGCTGGGCCTGGGAGAGGGAGGGCGTGGCCTGTTCGCTCTCGATGGTCTCCACCACCAGGGCCTGTTCCTCCGGCTTGAGGTAGGACAGCTCCACGGCTGGAGTGACGGCGATCTTCTTGTCATCCACCATCTGCTGAAGCTCGGGGGACAGCTCGGTGAGGCGGATCAGCCGCTGGATTTGGGAGGAACTATCCGGCGCATTTTCCGCCAAAAGGTCACGGGATGTCTTGTTTGGCAACCTCTGCCCAAGTTGGGCAGAGGTTAAGTCTGTTCGTTCCCCCGACCGCCGTTTAATAGCGTCCAGCTTCATTTTGTACGCCTGGGCCTTTTCCATGGGCGAAATGTTCTCCCGCTGGAGGTTGCTGTCCACCATGATAATCGTAGCCATATCCCTGTCGATGTCCCGAATAATAGCGGGCATGGTCTCCAGCCCCGCCAGTTCGCAGGCGTATTTGCGCCGGTGGCCCGCCACGATCTCATAGCCGCCCTCATCACGGGGCCGCACGATTGCCGGGGTCAGGATGCCGTACTCTTTCACGCTCTCCACCGCCTCCTTCATGGAATCATCGTCCCGCACCTGGAACGGGTGATTGGGGAACGGGTGCAGCTCCGACAGCGCGATCTCCACCACCTTTTCCCGCCCCGCGTCCTGGCGGCTTTCCTCCGTGGAAAACAGGTCATCTACTGAGGCCAGCTTTACTTTTTTCGCGCTGCTTTTCAATTTTTAGCACCTCCTTCGTCAGATTTTGATACGCCTCCGCCACCTTGCCGCCGGGGTCGTGGGCGAAGATGCTCTTGCCCTCCGCACTGATCTCCTTTGCCCGGACGGAGTGGGGAATCTCGCTGGCAAACACCTTGATTTTGCCGCCGTAGGTCTCCCGCAGCAGGGCGCTGATGTCCCTGGCAAAGTTCGTCCGGCTGTCCACCATGGTCAGGAGGATGCCGTCGATCTGGAGCTTTGGATTGATCTGCCGACGTACCTTATTGACCGTGGAGAGCAGCTGCTCCAGACCTTTCGCCGGGAGGTACTCAGCGGAACACGGAATCACCAGACGATTGGCAGCGGCGAGGGCGTTGACCGTCAGCATCCCGAGAGAGGGCTGGCAGTCAATGAGGATATGGGTGTACTGCCGCTTCACCGTATCCAAATACTGCCGCAGAATGGTCTCCCGGCTCATAGCGTTTACCAAAGAGACTTCCATCCCTGCCAGTTCGATATTAGACGGCATGAGGTCGATTCCCTCCGGGTGGTGCAGGATGCCCTCACCGGGAGTGATGGGCTGGTCCGTGAGGATTTTCCCCATCATGTCGGCGAGCGTAGCGGGCAGCTTGTCCGGCTGATGATGCCCCAGGCTGATGGAAAGCGATGCCTGGGGGTCCCCGTCCACGACTAATACCTTTTTGCCCGCCTGGGCCAGCCCTACACCAAGGTTGACCGTACTGGTCGTTTTAGTCGTACCGCCTTTTTGGTTTACCAGAGCAATAATTTGCGCGTTCATGCCCCATCCCCCTTACTCTTTGAATCGGTAAGCCAGCTTCCGGCCACCGCGCTGGCAGTTGTACTTTTTCCACAGGACGCGGGCGTACCGCAGGGCGGCGCGGTTGGTGCTGAAATCTGTCTTGCCACGCCGGATGACTTCCTCCGGGTCAATGGCGGACAGACGCTTGATGGCGGTCCGGTCCACCAGCTCTGTCTCATAGGTCTTGACAAACAGGGCCATGCCGGAGAGGAAGCCGCCCTTGAGAGAGCAGGGCGCACCCTGCCACGCCCCGGCCAGCAGACGCAGCAGCCGGTCAAAGGCATCCTGTCCCAGCAGCCGGTAGGCGCTGAGGACGGCGCGGGCGGCTCTGATCTCATACGCTCCGGGGATATCCTTATCCAGCGTCCACTTGAAGCCGTTGACCTCCATGAGGCGCAGGATCGCGGAAATTTCTTCGTCTGTGCCGGATTCTTTCAGCGCGGTGATGGACTGCGCCAGCGTCAGGCGGCTCTTGGCCTGATCCAGCTTCCAGCACAGCTCCGCTTCCTCCGCGTAGCTCAGGCCGTAGTGTATCCGGCAGGGGACCATGAGGTCCTTGCCCCCGTTCATCCGCCGCAGGGCGGCAACCCGGTTCTGGCCGTCCACCAGATAGAAATTTCCGTCCCGGCTGCTGACCGTCACGGGGTCCGCCAGCCGCTCGTCCCACTCCCGCACCAGTTTGTTCACCTTCCAGTCCTTCACGGGCCGCTGGTAGGGCATCCCGGACAGCAGATTGCCGGTATAGACCGTACCGAGCTTCTGGGAGGCGTACTGCGGGGATTTTTCCATCTCATTCATTCTCATTCGCTCCTTCTATCAAAATGTAAAGTTGATCTGCGGCATTTCGGATGGTATCCATCTGCTGCCGGAGATACCGAAGCTGGACCGGCGACAGCGCCGGAAAAACAGGGGCGTAGTATTCGTCCGCGTAGCAGCTGATCTCACTCTGGAAGCGTTTGACAAATTCGGTGATCGCGGCGAGAAAGATATCCGGGGTACAACTGCAATCCTTGTCCATATTTTTGAGGTCCTGGACGCTCTCCTGGATGGTGGCAAAGCATTTGCCGCCCAGCTGGAAGGGCGGGGCTTCTGTGGAGGACTCCGTAGTTGATGTCCGATAGCCTTTCATAGACGAGATCACACCTGATGCCAATAAACTGGCCGCTTCCGCCTGCTGCTCCTGCGGAAGACGCGCAAGATGAAACGCAGCTTCTGTGCCGATGGCATGATCCTCAACGACTTTCCTTGCATCCGGTGACAGGTCCTTAGCTATTTTGATTTTCTTTTCAACCGTCCGGCGAGAAACCCCTAATTTCTCGGCAGTGTCTTGTGAAAAAGGTTTTGCCGTTAAAAGCGAAGTTTCTTCGTTTTTAACCGTCTGCCTGTTTCGTTTGCCCTGCCGCGTCTCGGGATGAAGCTGTTCATAGATTTCCTTGCGCCGTAAAAGCAAGTCGCTCCCTGCTACGGTAGACAAATCTGTGCGAACAACATTTTCATCAATTTCCGCAAGCTCCGCTTCCAGCCCCTCCACACCGCTGACGGTATACTCAATCTCCGTCCATCCCAACAGCTTTGCAGCCTCTAAGCGGTGCAGACCAGCAATCAGTGTGTCAGCCTGGTCAAGAGTGATTGGATTTAACAGGCCAACAACAGCAATGCTGTCGGCCAGTTTCTTGACCTGCTCTGGGCGGATTCCTCGCCGCCCTGGGTTGATGATGATGTCACTGATAGGGATACGCAATATAACCGCCTCCATCGTTCGAAAATAAAAAAGACGCTTCAACTTCTCCAGATGAAACGTCTTTTGGGCCAACACAGCATTAGGTGCTGTTTTCTATAGCCAACCAATATTAAATTCTGATAGCTTGTCCTAAAAATTGGACTCAGGTTCGTCTGGCTGATATTGCAGATACCGCTCCAAACCCTTGTGTGCCAACGCTTTTGGGGTTATGTGCTAATTCACATCATCCATAGGTCATCAAAAGTACAGCGTCCGCCGCCGCGCCCAGCAGGGCGTAGTCGTGGCCCTCGTAGAGGAGGCCCGGCTGGTCCGCGTATGTCTTGGGGGCCAGGGCCACAATCACCGGGGCCGGGTTCAGCCGCTCCTGCAAACGGCGGATGAAGGCGGCATACGCCTCCCGGTACGCCCCGGGGATGTACTCGAAGTCCACGTCCAGCCCCTGGTAGCCCTTTTGGGCCATGGTCTGCTCCACCTCACCGGTCAAAGACGCCTGGAGGGAGAGGTCCGTGAGCACCATCTCCGCCCGCTGGCTGGAGAAGGTGTCCTCCTCTGTGAGGGTGGACAGGTGCATCAGCGTCCCCGTACCCAGCCGGGCCGCCTCCTCCAGGATCATGCCGTCCCGCAGGTCCAGCAGGCTCCCCTGGGCAGTGATGCCGTAGGTAAAAGGGGTGACATCGCTCATATACGGGAGCTGGGCGCTCAGAAGCTCCCGGGAGATGAAGGGGTAGGCGTAGCCGTTGGTGTAGGCGCTCCCCAGCTTCTCTCCCTCGTAGGCGATCACCAGCCGCTCCCCGGGCCGGATGAGGGGCTGTCCCCCCAGGCGGTAATTGCTGCGGTAGAGGGCGCGGAGGCTCACGCCATAGGCGCGGGCGATGGCATCCAGGGTCTGCCCCGGCTGGACCACATGGAAGGTCTCCACCCGCTCGATCACCAGGGTCTGTCCCACCGCCAGGGCCCCGTCCTCCGCTACACCGTTCTGCTCCGCCAAGAGTCCCGGCTCCACGCCGTAACGCCCCGCGATGGCATAAAGGGTCTCCCCGGGCCGGACCACATGGATTTCCATTTGCATATACCTCCCGATCTTCATATTTTTATAGGGTATGCACCCAGGACAGTCCCCATGTTAAGAAAGATTTTATCATTTCCACGCAGAATTGGGGGGCGACTTTTCCGAAAAGACGTGATATAATGATTGTACATCCCTTTCCGCCCAATACGAAAAGAAAGCGAGACTACCGCCATGGCTGAAACCAAGAACTCTCCCTCCATTATCCTGGTCGCCGAGACCGGGGCGGACATCCCCGCCGAGACCGCCCTCCGCCGGGGCATCGAGATCGTGCCCATGCACGTATCCTTCGGCGCGGAGACCCGGGACGATGGTTCCTTCCCCTCCGAGGAGATCTGCGCCTACTACGAGCGCACCGGCGAGCTCCCCAAGACCAGCGGAAGTATGCCCGAGGACTTCACCCGGGTCTTTGACGCCATCCACCAGCGCGCTCCCCAGGCTCAGATTCTCTACCTCGCCTACTCCTCCGTCACCACCTGCTCCTACCAGAGCGCCCAGATCGCCGTCAAGGGCCGGGACTACGTCACCTGCATCGACACCAAGACCGTCTCTGCCGGGCAGGGGTCCATCGTCCTGCGGGCCGCACAGCTCCTGGAGGACCACCCGGACTGGGGCCTGGAGCAGATGCTCCCGGCGGTGGAGGACCTCATCGAGCGCTCCCGGATGTGCTTCATCCCCAATGACATGGAGTACCTCCGGGCCGGAGGGCGGGTGAGCAACGCCACGGCCCTGTGCGGGAAGCTTTTGAGCATCCACCCCCTCATCGAGCTGCTGGACGGCAAGCTGATAGCTACCAAGAAGCCCCGGGGCAAGCTCTCCGCCATCATCCCCAAGCTCATCCGGGACTACGCCCAGCGCTGTGACCTGGAGCGGAGCGAGCTGTGGCTCATCTGGGCCCCTGGCCTGCCCCAGTCCACCTGCACCGCCGCCGAGGAGGCCGCCCGCGCCTGCGGCTTCCAGACCATCCACTGGGTCAAGACCGGCGGCGTCATCACCACCCACGGCGGGAAGGGGGCCTTCGGCATCGTGGGCTTTGCCGCCAAGGAGTGACCTGTCCGTCCACACCAAAACGAGAAAGGAGACCTCCCATGTCCACCTTCCAAGTCAACGGAAAAGCCGTTACAGCCGGTGAAAACAAGAGCCTGCTCCGCTTCCTCCGGGACGACCTGCACCTGACCGGGACCAAGGACGGATGCAGCGAGGGGGCCTGCGGGACCTGCACCGTCCTGGTGGACGGCGAGCCCCGCCGGGCCTGCGTCCTGCGCACCGCCAATCTGGAGGGGAAAGCCGTCACCACCATCGAGGGCCTCTCGGACTGGGAGAAGCGGGTCTACGCCTACGCCTTCGGCAAGGCGGGGGCGGTCCAGTGCGGGTTCTGCATCCCTGGGATGGTGCTGTGCGCCAAGGCCCTGCTGAGCCGGAATCCAGATCCCTCCGGACCGGAGATCCGCTACGCCCTGCGCAATAACTACTGCCGGTGCACCGGGTATGTGAAAATCGTCCGGGCCGTGGCCCTGGCGGGGAAGATTTTCCGCTCCGGCGTCCTGCCCGAGGAGCAGGAGGACTGGCGGGTGGGCTCCAGCGTCCGGCGGCTGGACGCGGAGGAGAAGGTCCTGGGCACCGGCAAATACGCCGACGACTACTACCCCGACGGGATGCTCCTGGGCTCCGCCCTGCGAAGCGCCCACCCCCGGGCACGGGTTCTCTCTATTGATACCTCCGCCGCCCGGTCCCTGCCCGGCGTGGCCGCTGTGCTCACGGCGGAGGACATCCCCGGGCAGAACCTCATCGGCCACATCCAGCACGACCAATATACCCTGGTCCCTGTGGGCGGGCTGACCCACTATCTCGGGGACGCCGTGGCCCTGGTGGCTGCGGAGGACCGGGAGACCCTGGAGAAGGCCAAGTCCCTCATCCGGGTGGAGTACGAGGTCCTCCCCCCCGTCCGGAACATCCGGGAGGCAGCGGAGGGCCCGGAGCGGATCTTCGAGGGCGCGCCGGACAACGTCTGCGCCCGCCGACGGGTGTCCCGGGGGGACGCGGCGGGGGCCCTGGCCCGGTCCGCCCACACCGCCTCCGGCCACTTCGAGACCCCCTGGACCGAGCACGCCTTCCTGGAGCCGGAGTGCGCCGTGGCCTTCATCGATGATGACGGGGACGTCTTCCTCTACACCTCCGACCAGTCCGCCCACCAGACCCTCCATGAGTGCTCCCTGGTGCTGGGCACGGACCGCGTCAAAGTCCAGAACGCCCTGGTGGGCGGAGGCTTCGGCGGCAAGGAGGATATGACCGTCCAGCACCACGCCGCCCTCCTGACCTATGTCACCCGCCGTCCGGTGAAGGTGAAGCTCACCCGGGCGGAGTCCCTTCTGGTCCACCCCAAGCGGCACCACTTTGAGATGGACTTCACCCTGGGGTGCGACGAGAAGGGGATGCTCACCGGCCTCACCGCCCGTATCGCCACGGACACCGGGGCCTTCGCCTCCCTGGGCGGGCCGGTGCTGGAGCGCTCCTGCACCCACGCCGCCGGGCCCTACCAGTACCAGAACATCGACATCGAGGGCACCGCCTACTACACCAACAATCCCCCCGCCGGGGCCTTCCGGGGCTTCGGCGTGACCCAGACCTGCTTTGCCGTGGAGAGCCTCATCAATGAGCTTGCGGACAAGGCGGGCCTCTCCCCCTGGGAGATGCGCTTTCGCAACGCCATCCGCCCCGGCCTCCCCCTGCCCAACGGGCAGATTGCCGGCGCCTCCACCGGCCTCGTGGAGACCCTGGAGGCGGTGAAGCCCTACTACGACGAGGCTGTCGCCGCCGGGAAGCCAGCCGGTCTCGCCTGCGCCATGAAGAACGCCGGGGTGGGCGTGGGCCTGCCGGACACCGGACGGGTGAAGCTCACCGTGGAGGCCGGCGGGAAGGTCCACATCTACTCCGGGGCCTCCTGCATCGGGCAGGGCCTGGGGACCGTGCTGGTACAGACGGTGGTCACGGAGACGGACCTTACGCGGGAGGACATCGTCTATGAGGCCAGCAGCACCGCCCTTGCGCCGGACTCCGGGGTCACATCCGGGTCCCGGCAGACGCTGGTCACCGGCGAGGCCTGCCGCAGGGCCTGCGCCAAGCTCATGGAGGACCGGCGGCAGGGCCTCAGCCTGCAGGATATGGCTGGCCGGTCCTATTACGGTGAATACTTAGCCAAGACCGACCCCCTGGGCGCGGACGTGCCCAACCCCGTCTCCCATGTGGCCTACGGCTACGCCGTCCACCTGTGCGTGCTGGACCCGGAGACGGGGCGCATCGAACGCCTCGCCGCCGCCCACGACGTGGGAAAGGCGGTCAACCCCCTCTCCTGCGAAGGGCAGATCGAGGGCGGCGTGGTCATGAGCTTGGGGTTCGCCCTGCGGGAGCGCTTCCCCCTCGGCGAAAACTGCCGCCCCACCGCCAAGTTCGGCACGCTGGGCCTCTTCCGCGCCCAGGAGACGCCGGAGATCGTGCCCATCGTGGTGGAAAAGCAGGGGCTGGACGTGGCGGGCGGGGCCATCGGCATCGGAGAGATCACCTCCATCCCCACCGCCCCCGCCGTGGCGGACGCCTACTTCCGGCTGGATGGAGAGCGGCGGTACGTCCTTCCGCTGGAGGGCACGCCATATGCGCGGCAGTGATTTTTTACAAGCGCTGTCCGCCTGTGCGGCAGGAACACATCACAGGGCGGAGAGCAGACCGGGAGGAGCTGTGTTCAAAAAATGATCGAGAAAGAAAAAATTCTGGAAGCGTGGATCATGGTGGAGCATCTGTCGGAGGGGGACATCCGGATCAAGGACACGTCGCCCCTCACGCCGGACGGCCTCCAGGAGCAGGATTTTCACGCCCTGCTCCGGCATGAAATGGAAAAAAAGAAGATCACGTCCAAGAAAAATGGCGGGATCGTCGTGTACTTTGACATCTTCAGCTTTCGGGAGGTAGTGTCCATCCTGCGGGAACAGTACCGCCTGGAGCCGACGAATGAGGACATCCAATTCGGAAATAAGTTCAGCTTTGCCCTGTATTTTGATAAAGATCTGAATTTTTTGCCGGATATGACATTCTTTACCGAGAGCGCGTACATCCGCTACTTCAAAGAAGTCCCCAACCAGGAGGCGTTCCGGGAGTTCGAGGACGAGCTGAAGCAGTCGTTCACCCAGGATTTTGACGGGACGGCGGCGTCTCCAAAGAAGTTCAACGAGGCGTTCCAAAAGGAGCTCCAGCGATACGGGACCGGCCTCAAGAACTGCCGAATGCAGGTCCTGAGCAGCGTAGAGACCGAGGGGACGAACCTGCACTCCTTTTTCATCGGCGATCTGGAAAAGGCCAAGGAGACCGATACGGACAATCTGCGGGCCTACCTCTACGGGCAGAGCGGGGAGCGGGTCAACCTGGACAGCAAAAACAGTTCCCCCCACTTCAACCCCGGCGCATTCGAGGAGATCCTCCGGCCGGAAAATTACCCCCTGGGGCGCTTCCCCAGCAAGACGAAGTTTGCGCTCTCGCTGATGCAGCAGGTGGCGGTGAACCTCTCCACCGGGGCCGATCCCCAGCCGGTCCGAAGCGTCAACGGGCCGCCGGGTACCGGAAAGACCACCCTTCTGAAGGACATTTTTGCCCAACTGGTGGTACAGCAGGCCTGCGATATTGCAAAGCTCTCAGAGCATACCATCGCCGGGACGGAGGAGACGGTCTATTTCAACAGCGCCTCCATCGGCGTGCTCCCGGCCCGCATCACCGAGAACCACATCGTGGTGGCAAGCTCCAATAACGGCGCGGTCCAGAATATCGTCAACGAACTCCCGCTCTGTCAGGGGATCGAGGAGACCCTGCTGGAGGACCTCAAACAGGCGGACTATTTCCGGGAGATCTCCAACGCCAAGGTGTCGTCCCAGTGGAAGAAAGACGAGAACGGGAAAAATCGGGAGGAGCTGACGCTCGAGGCCGGAAAGGGAGAGGAGAACCGCTGGGGCGTATTCTCCCTTGAGGGCGGGAGATCGGACAATATGACCAATATCCTCACCCATATCAAGCATATGTGCAAATATTTGGAGGAGGAATACCTGCCTCCGGCGGAGGACGTATACAAGGCGTTTTTGAGGCAGTATGAGGAGGTGCGCTCCCTTCGGGCCCAGGTCCAGGCCGTCGCGGACAGCATCCAGGCCCGGCAGGGGCACGCCCAGAGGCTGGAGCAGGCCCGCGCCGCCTATCAGGCGGAGTCCGCACGGCGCAAAAAAGGGCTGGAGGAAGGGCTTCGGGAGCAGGGAGAGACCGGCCGGGCCTGCGGACAGCGCCTGCAAGAGCTGCAGCGCAGTCTGGAGGAGGTGCAGAGCCGGAGGGAGGCCGCAAGAGAGAGCAGGCGCAGTCTGGAGCAGTGCCTGGACCTGCTCAAGGAGCAAAAGCCCGGACTTTTCTCGGAGAAGGGCGAACGGGAGCAGTATATCAGCCGGTTGGGCGTCATCAGCGACCATCTCATTGAACTGGGGAAGCAGGACGAGGCGTGCATCCAGCAGGAGAGCGCTCTGCGGCGCGAGATCAGTCAGTGTCAAAAGGAGCAGCGGCAGTGCGCGGAAAATCAGGACGGCCTGCAAAAGCAGTTTGCCGCCTGGAGGGGCGCGGAAGAAGCGCGCATCTCCGGCCTTGAGCAAAAAGTCCGGGAATGTGAGGCGGTCAGAGACCGCACCCGGATCGAGCCGCTGAACATGGGGCAGGACTACGACGCGCTCCAGCTGTCCAACCCCTGGTTTGACGAAGCCTATCGGACGGCTCAGTCGAAACTGTTCCTCGCGGCCCTCCGTGTCCGCAAGCACTTCCTCTTTGAGAACAGGAGGAACCTGCGGGCGGCGGTCAGCATCTGGAGCCAGCAGGAGAAACATGTGGACCGGCCGCTCCTGATCGAGGCGGCGTGGAACTGGATCAATCTGGCGATCCCGGTCATCAGTTCAACGTTTGCAAGCTTTTCCCGCATGTGCAGGCATCTGGGGCCGGAGACCCTGGGACACCTGTTCATCGACGAGGCGGGACAGGCCCTGCCCCAGGCGGCCGTCGGCGCCGTCTACCGGAGCAGGCACGTCATGGTGGTGGGGGACCCTTCCCAGATCAAGCCGGTGCTGACCCTGGACTCCAACACCCTTGCGACGCTCGGCAGGCACTTCGGGGTGACGGAAAAGTATCTGTCCGCCTCGGCCTCCGCCCAGACCCTGGTGGACGCGGCCAGCCGGTACGGCTTTTATCGGAAACGGGACCTCGACGAGGACTCCTGGATCGGCATCCCGCTCTGGGTCCACAGAAGATGCCAATGCCCCATGTTTGATATCTCAAACAAGATCTCCTATGACGGCTTCATGGTGCAGGGAATGGCCGGGAGCGGAAAGTACGGAAAGACGGGCTGGTTCGATGTCGGCGGAAAGGCCAGCAATAAATATGTCGAGGAGCAGGGGGAATTCCTTGCGCAGAAGATCAAGGAGCTCATGGAGCAGGACCCGCGGATCAAGGACCCAAAAGAAAAGGATGTGATCTATGTGATCACGCCCTTTGCCAACGCCGCCTATCAGCTCGCCCAAAAACTGCGGGGGATCGGCTTTACCAGGTACGCCCAGGGCAAGCCCACCAACGTCGGGACAGTCCACACATTCCAGGGAAAAGAGGCGCCGGTCGTATTTTTTGTGCTGGGCGCGGATAAGCAGAGCAGCGGCGCGGCCCAGTGGGCTGTGAGCGAACCGAATATGATGAACGTTGCGGCCACGCGGGCGAAGAAGGAGTTTTATATCATCGGCGACAGAAAGCTGTATCTCAGCCTCAACTGCGATGTGGCCAATGACACGGACCGGATCATCCGGCAATACAAAGCGGACCACCCGGAGCTTGTGGAGGACACAGTCAACATGGCTGCGGCAAAAAAAGCGGGGGCCCCGCCCAGAGCGGTCCCGCCGCCGGAGGCTCCTGTGCCCGCGGCCGCTCCCCAGGCGCGGACTGCCAAAGCGCCGGTGTCCCCTCCGGTGATGCGGATGACAGGAACGGTCAAATATCTGGGGAAAGGCCGCGACACCTTCTTTGCCTATGTTTCCGGCGATGACGGAGACGATTACTCTATCCCTGAGAGCATTTTTTCCAAAACGGAGAATGCAAAAGACGTGATCCAAAAGGGCAAAAAGGTCTCTTTTATCCGGAAAGAGGGCAAAAAGAACCCGCTTGCGACGGATGTGAAGCCGGCTTCCCAGGGGGAAGCGTAAGGCATGGGGTGGACAGCGTATGGCCGTCCACCCCTTCTTCATGTCAAAAACCGGCTGCGCCGCTTTGGGAGAAAGGGACCGGGCCGAACCCGGCCCGGTCCCCTGGTGCAGTCAGCTGGTTTACAGGCTTTCGTAGGAAACCAGCTCATTTACCGGGATTCGTGTCTGACTGTGCCGCTCCGTGCTGGCAAAGCTTTCCCCGGCATAGCCGGCCGCCAAGATGTTGACCGGCTCCAGATTGGCTGGAAGGCAAAACTCCCGGCGCAGAACATCCGGCTTGAAGCAGCACACCCACACGCTGCCCAACCCCAGCTCCGCGGCCTGGAGCATCATGTGGTCGGTCAGAATGGAGGCGTCAATGTCCCCGGTCTGCTTCCGGTCAAAGGGCCGCACCCACGCCTTGCTGCGGTCGGCGCAGACAATGATTGCCAGGGGCGCGCCGTAGATGTTGGCGGCTTTGCCGATCTTCGCCAGCCCTCCCACGCTCTGAACAACGATCAGGCGAACCGGCTGAAGGTTGGCGGCGGTGGGGGCCACATGAGCGGCCTCCAGAATCTTTTCCAGTTTTTCCGGCTCCACCCTCTGTCCGGTGTAGCTGCGGATGGAGCACCGTGTTTTCGCGATCGTAATGAAGTCCATGACATGTTGTCCTTTCTGAATACTCTGATGGCTGATCATCAGGAGCGCCATCTGCTTCCATTTTAATAGCATTCAGAAATCTGCACAAGATTGCACTTTTCAGGTAGGTACTTCCCAAAAAGATAGCCCTTTTCCAAATGAACATCCCATGATATACTCAGCACGAGGTGAGACTATGAAGCAAACACAGTTCAATTGTCCTGTTGAGGCCACGCTGTCGCTGATCGGCGGGAAATATAAACCGCTGATTCTCTGGCACCTGGCAGACCGGCCTTTGCATTACATGGAGTTGCAGCGGCGCATCCCAAACGCAACACCTAAAATGCTCTCCCAGCAGCTCCACGATCTGGAGGAATGCGGGATGATACATAGAGAGGTGATTCCAGAGAAGCCGCCCAAAACGGTGTATTCCCTGACGGCCCTTGGAGAAAGCGTCATCCCCGTTTTAGATGCGATGTGCCAATGGGGAATCAACTATATGGACGCGCTGGATCTTCAATCGCCTTGTTGCGGCACCGGGGCGTAGTAAACCGTCCGGCGGCTGTCCCGGCTGTTTCTATGTGCCTGCTTTAAACCATCCCCGCTCAGAGCTGTCCTTTTCTCCTTAATGCGTGGTATCTACAAGCACGATACTGGAGTCCCCCTTCCGGGCCTGCTCCAGCACAGCCCGGGCCAGTATTTGGAAGGAGGCGTGGGAAGACGAGGCCCCGGAAATCGCGTCAATGCCGCCCTGGCCCTGGCCCTGCAGAAGCTGGTTTGCGTAATATCTGGTGTACTCATTGGGATAGGTCCCCGTGTCATGCAGCATGGTCTGCATATAGGTGTTATCCCAGCTCTTGATAAAGCCGCTGGCATTCTCCGCGTTATACTCCACGGAGACAATACTGCCGCCCTTTACCAGGATGGTGATATATTCCCTCCAGCCGTGGCTGAACTCTTCCGCCTGGGCGGTATAATACCCGTCCTGAAGCCCTGTCTGCTCCCCACAGGCCGCCAGCAGCGGCGTCACCAGCAGCAGGCTTAAAAGTATGGTAAAAATCCGTTTCATCCGCCGCGTTTCTCCTTCAAAATAAATTTCTGCACCTGCGCCTGAAGCGCCTCGGCCTCTTTGGCCAGGGAGCCGCTGGACTGCTCTGTCTCCCCCGCGTTTTGCAGGTTGCGGTCTGCAATGGCGGAGATGGCAGAAATTCGTTCCTCCATTACAGTTAAGGCAGACTCCTGCCCCTGTACCGCCGCAGCCAGCTGGTCCGAGATTGCGCTGATCTGCATGGAGACATCGGAAATTGCCTGGAGGGAACCGGCGGTGTCCGCGGTCAGAACCACTCCGGTCTGGATGATTGCTTTGGTGTTGTTGACCATCTCAGTCGCGCTCTGCGCGGCCCTGGTGCTTTTTTCCGCCAGCTGCTTTACCTCGTTGGCCACAACCGCAAATCCCTTTCCGGCAGCTCCCGCCCTGGCCGCTTCCACAGAGGCGTTGAGGGAGAGGATGCCGGTCTGGAAGGCAATATCCTCAATGTCCTTTGCGATTTGGGTAATCTGCTGGGCGTTGGCGCTGATGTTGTCCATGGCGGAGGACAGGGCGGCCATCTGCTCGTTGGCGCTTTGAATGCGGCGGGCGATCTCCTCCGTCTGGGCGCGGGTCTGGCCGCTGCTGTCTGTAACATCGGCCAGCCGCTCTTTCACATGGCCCACCTCGCAGACCAGCTCTTCGGCAGACTGGTTCTGCTCCAGGGATGCCTGGTGCAGCTGCGCGGACTGCCCGTTGAGCTGCTCCGCCATTGCGGTAAGCCGGTCTGCGGCGGCGCGGAATCCAAGGAGGGTTTCGTTCATGGACTGGGTGATGGTTTGCAGGCTGCCGCGGATCAGCACAAAATCTCCCTTGTAGTCCACCTGGGGACCGGTGCGCAGGTCGCCGCCTGCAACGCGAGTCAGAACCTGCTGAATATCGGATATGTACCGGTTTATGCTCCCCAGCGTATCGTCCAGGGTCTGCGTCATGACCTCCAGCTCGTCTCCAGAGCTGACAGGGAGCACCTCTGTATGCAGATCGCCGTCGGAGAGAGCTACCATCCGGTCCGTGACCCGCTTCACCGGACGGGAAATGGACCGGGCAAACCGCAGGATCAGAAGAACAGAAACCACAAGGCCCGCCAAGGTTGCGAGGACGGAAACCAGCATGGCCCCGTTGATAAAGTGGCTGTAATCCGACTTGGGGATCTGGATAACCAGCGACCACTGAGTCCCCCGGATGGGGGAAAAGGCCACCAGCATCTTTTCCCCGCCGATGGGAAATTCCACCGCGCCCGTCTCTCCGGTGGTGACCCGTTTCACCGCGTCCCCATTGCCGCCGCTGAGCTGAACCAGGGAGCTCTGGTTGAGAACCAGGGACTGATCCGGGTGGCCGGTGACAAGGCCCTCCTGATTGACCATATATGCCATACCGCTTCTGCCCAAATTGATGCTGCTGATGACATCGTTGAGCAGGTCATATTTATAGACCCCCATCATATAGAGCACCGTCTCACCGTTTTCCCTGACCGGCATTCCCATGGTAATCCCCAGCTTGCCCTGAAAGAGGGTAGAGGCGTCGGTGGTCAGGTTGTCTGTTTCCTTCAGCAGGGCAAAAAAACTGCCGTCCAGCTTTTCCGGCGCGCCGTCGATTCCCTGTACCAGCCGCCCGTCCAGGCCGTACAGGGCGACAGTATAAAACTCATAGGTCTCCGCCGCCTCCTTCAGAACCCCGGCGCGGTTCGCCCAGGCCGCGGCGGCGTCCGGACGGGAGGGCTCCCCGTCCAGGCCGGCGGCCGCCGCCGTCTCGATCCCATGGCCGCCGGCCAGGGCCATCATACGGTCGGCCAGCATATGGATGTTGGCCTCCACTGTCTTTGCCGACTGCCGGGCCATGGGCTGAAGGCTGTCCAGCAATATGCTGTTGGCCAATGACTGGAGAGACATCGCCATAATTATGCAGCATATGACCACCAAAATCAAAATATTAAGGGTAGTATTGCCCAATATCCGCCTGTTCAGGCTCCTTTTTCTCCCTCGTCCGGTAGGGGAGGCCGTTTGCTTTCCCGTCACGTTCCTGCCGCTCCTTTTCTGGATGATTTTTGTCAATAGACCGCAAGAAAAGCCGCCCGCACCGTCAGTCAGAATTTATACACTGCGCCGGACTGGCGGGCGGTAGACTTCGCGATTACTATACCATAGATTTCCTGTTAAGGGAAGCATTTTTTGTTCGCGCCGCCATACAGAACTGCTGTCACGCCCGCCGCATAAACCGGCGCCTTGTACAAGATTCCGCAGCCAAAATCATACGACCGCACCGGAAATGGGACGTTTTCGGGGAATGGCAGCGTATGCGGGGCTTTCTCCGGCCCGCTTTTTCTCTGAATTCTGTGCAAAATTACATTTATAAGCCGGGCGTGGAATTGTTGCTTCTTATTATTGACGTTTGTGGGCACATATGGTAATATGACGGAGATTTTCTGACTTTAAGAGCGGAGTTGCAAGGAGAAAGCGGAGGGTAGGCATATGGTGGACCATGCGGGGAGATTTTCGCTGTCCGGAGAGGGCCTTCCGAGCCCTATGGCCCATGGGCAGCAAAGCGATATGCGAAGCGTTCAAAATCTGGAGGCCGTCATCAACGCGGGGCTTCGCGCCGCGCTGCTGGAGGAGACGCCGGACCAGTCCCTTAAGGTGCTGCTGGAACATCTGGGGAAAGCCCTGAACGGGGAGCGGACCTACATCTTTGAGCAGAACGAGTCCGGCGGCGACGACAACACCTATGAGTGGGTGGCTGACGGAGTGGAGCCGGAACAGGAGAACCTTCAAAATGTCTCTCCGGAGGTATGCGCCGGCTGGTATCGGAATTTCAGCGTCGGCGGACATATTGTCATCCAGAACGTAGAGGATATCCGGGAGTCGGAGCCGCTTCAGTACGAGAACCTGAAGCGGCAGGGCATCCACTCCCTTGTGGTGGTCCCCCTGTACGACGGGAAACAGGTCATCGGCTTTTACGGCGTGGACAATCCCCCTGTGAAGTCCCTGGAATACGCGTCAAATATGCTCCATACGGCGGCGTACTTTATTGTGTCCTCCCTGAAGCGGCGCGATCTGTTCCGGGAGCTCCAAAAGCGAAGCTATCTGGAGGGGCGGCAGAGCCTGGAGAACATCCTGGAGGGGGCCAGGACCGGCATCTGGACCATCGAGCTGGAGGAGGGCTGCCAGCCCAGGATGTACGCGGACCGGACCATGCGGATCCTCCTGGGCGTGCCGGAGGACATCGGGCCGGAGGCGTGTTACCGCCACTGGTTTGAGCGCATCGAGCCCGACTATACGGCGATGGTGGAGGAAGCGGTCCAGGAGATGCTGAAAACCGGGCGGTCCGAGGTGATCTACCCCTGGGACCACCCGTCGCTGGGCAAGATCTACGTCCGCTGCGGCGGCGTGCCGGACAGGACGTTTGAAAAACCGGGCAGCTGCCTGAACGGATACCATCAGGACATCACGGAAACCATGGTGACGCGGAAAAAGCAGGAACAGTCCATCATGGAGCTCCTGGAACGGGTGCGGCAGGCAAATTCGGCGAAAAGTGAATTCCTCTCCCATATGTCCCACGACCTCCGCACGCCCATCAACGGGATTCTGGGGATGCTGGCCATCCTGGAAAAAAGTCAGGACGACCCGGAGCGGCAGAGGGACTGCCGGAAGAAGATCCGTGTGTCGGCGGAGCATCTGCTGTCTTTGGTGAACGATGTTCTTCAGGTAAGCAGGCTGGAGAGCGGCCGTCCGGCGGCGGTGGAGGAGCCCTTTGACCTCTGCGCCGTGCTGGAGGAGTGCGTGACAGTCTTGTCCCCCCTGGCGGAGGAGCGGACCGTCCGGCTGGAGCTGGAGACAAACGGCCTGCGGCACACACGGGCGGTCGGAAACCCGCTCCACTTCAAGCAGATCCTCATGAGCGTCATCGACAACGCCCTCAAATATAACCGGCCCAATGGCTCCGTATCTGTCCGGGTGGAGGAGACCGCCTTTCGCGAGGGGACCGCGAGCTGCCGTTTTGTGATCGAGGATACCGGGATCGGCATCGGGGAAGACTTCAAAGCGCACATCTTCGAGCCCTTCACCCAGGAGCACCAGGGTGCGCGAACCGATTATACCGGCGCCGGACTCGGCATGTCCATCGTGAAGAAGCTGGTCGATCAGATGCGGGGAACGGTCACGGTGGACAGCCGGCTGGGCAGGGGGAGCGTGGTCCAAATCATCCTGCCTGTCCGGGTGGACGAGATGCAGAGCGGTCAGGCCGCGGAGGAAGCGCGGGATGTACAGGGCGGCATCGCCGGGATGCAGGTCCTTCTGGTGGAGGACAATCAGATCAACTGTGAGATCGTAGAGTATCTGCTCAAAGACGCGGGCGCGGAGGTCGCCACCGCAAAGGACGGGAAAGCCGCCGTGGAGGCCTTTGAAGCCTCCGCCCCCGGGACGTTCGACTGTATCCTGATGGATCTGATGATGCCGGTCATGAGCGGATATGAGGCGGCCCGGGTGATCCGCGGCCTGAAGCGGCCCGACGCCGGGACCGTGCCCATCATCGCGCTGTCGGCCAACGCCTTTGAGGAGGACGTGGCCCTGGCAAAGGACGCGGGGATGAACGAGCACCTGGCAAAGCCGGTGGACATCCGCAGAATGATCCAGGTCATGAACAGACTGAGAGGCCGTCAGGGGCGGGAGACGCATGGCGGCCGGACAACTGATTAAATGATAAACTGTGGAGATGGAAACAGTATGAAGAACAAGATTTTGCCGCGTTCTTTAAAATACAGTATCGCGGTGATTATTTGTCTCACGATTTTCGTGTTTTCCTTCCTTGGGATCTCCATTCACAATATGAGCGAAAATACGATCGAGGCGATCGGCACCGCCTATATGGCGGGGATGAACGAGCAGGTGTCGCTGCACTTCGAGACGATCATCGAGCTCCGCCTGACCATGGCGGAGTCCATCGCCCGCATTGCGATGGGGGATGAGGCGTCCGGTCACGGAACGCGGGAGGAGATCGAATACGGCGCGGCGGCGAGGCATTTTCTGTGCGCCGCTCTGTATTCGCCCGACGGCGGGATCGAGATGATTTTCGGCGACCCTGTGTCGCTCAACCACCCGGAGCCCTTTTTGGAGAGCCTGCGAAACGGGGAGCGCAAAGCGGCCTCCGCCTCCACCAGCGGCGGAGACGGCGTGATCCTGTTCGGCGTTCCCTGCGAATATCCCATGTCCGGCGGCAGCAGCAGCCTTGCGATCTTGGTGGGACTCTCCACCAAGTATATGGGCGAGGTGCTGTTTCTGGACTCGGACAAGTCGCTGAGCTACTCCTTTGTGATCCGAACAGACGGCAGCTACGTTGTCGGAAACAAGGGCAGCTCCCAGGAGAACTATTTTGACAGGCTCATCAGCATCTTTGAAGGGCAGGATGTGGAGGCGGAGCTCTATACGGAACAGATGAAAGCCGCCATGAATGCCGGTGAAAATTACTCCACCATTATGAAGACCAGCGGATCGCGCTACCATATTTACTGCACAAATCTCCCTTACTGCGAGTGGTATCTGGTGACGGTTCTCCCCTTTGAGGGGCTGGATAATGCCATCTCCGGCATGGGCGACCGCTGGCTTGCCATCGTCTACGCCGCCTCCTTCGCGGTGATCGCCATGCTCCTCTACATATTCTTGCGGTACTTGAAGCTGTTCAGAGACCAGGTATCCCAATTGAAGCGGATGAACACGGAGATGGACGCGGCGCGGAAAGAAGCGGAACAGGCCAATATGGCAAAACAGGACTTCCTGTCCAGTATGAGCCATGACATCCGCACTCCCATGAACGCCATCATTGGCATGACCTCTCTGGCCCTGGAGAATACGGACAACCCGGAGCAGGTCCGGGATTACCTGGGCAAAATCGCGCTGTCCAGCAAGCACCTGCTGGGGCTCATCAACGACGTACTGGATATCTCCAAGATCGAGAGCGGAAAAATGACGCTGAATGTGGAGCCGGTGCCGCTGAGGGAGGCGATGGACAGCATTGTCAATATCATGCAGCCCCAGGTGGCGGCAAAACGCCAGCAGTTCCATGTAACTGTCCGGGAGATCCTTTCGGAAAACGTGTGCTGCGACGGCGTGCGGCTCAATCAGGTGTTGATCAATCTGCTGGGGAACGCTGTCAAATTCACCCCGGAGAAGGGCTCTGTCCAGATGACCGTGTATCAGGAGGCGCTGCCGGAGGACGCCTCCCTGGTCCGCACCCATTTCCTGGTGAGCGACACAGGCATCGGTATGTCGAAGGAGTATCAGAAGACGATATTCGAGTCTTTCAGCCGGGAGGACAACAACCGGGTCCGAAAGACAGAGGGGTCCGGGCTGGGCATGGCCATCACCAAGTGTATCGTGGACGCCATGGGCGGAACGATCTCTGTCCGCAGCGAGCAGGGCCAGGGCAGTGAATTCCATGTTGTGCTCGACCTGAAGCGGGCCGCCGCGCCAGCGGTATCGGAGGCCCCAGACGGTACCGGGGGAGCGGGAGATGTGGTGCTGAAAGGAAAGCGCGTGTTACTGGCGGAGGACAACGAGCTCAACTGGGAAGTGGCAAGAGAGCTGCTTTCCGGCCTTGAATTGGAATTGGATTGGGCTGAAAACGGGAAGATCTGCGTGGAAAAATTCGAAAAATCTCCCTTTGGGTTCTATGACGCGATCATCATGGATGTACGGATGCCAGTCATGGACGGCTACGAGGCCACTGCGGCTATCCGAGGACTGGAGCGGCCGGATGCGGAGCTCCCCATCATCGCCATGACCGCCGACGCGTTTTCCGAGGATATCCAGAGGTGCCTGGCGTGCGGCATGAACGACCATCTGGCAAAGCCCATTGATATTCAGACGGTGGCCTGCAAATTAAAGAAATATCTGAAATAGCCGATGTCAGGCGGATAATGAAAGCACGGAATGGGGCGGTGTCCTTGCAGGCCTGCCCCATTTTTAAGAGATTTGCTCTGACAAAAGTTCTCTGAAAGCAATAGCTGGGCAAGCTGCCAGACCGCCAGTACCATCGGCTTATGGACCAGTACGACAGTGAGCTGCCGGAGGAGGAGCGCCCCATCGGGAAGTGGGGGCGTATGCACCGGGCCATCTTCACCTACCTTGCCGGCCTGAACAAACAGGCGCAGGACCGCTACTGGCGCATCGTCCGGCAGATGATGGAGGCCGGGGGCGTGACCTATGAATATCCAACCCCTCCCCGCATTGACAATCCTATATCGGTAAGGTACAATAAGATGCGCAAATAAAAAGAGACAAGGTTAGCAGCCCTCTGGTAGAATGAAGTAGCGACACACCATTCAGAAAGTCTGCAAATAAAAAGTCAATAGAAAAATGAGAAAAATTTATAAGGGGGAATGCAGGGAAAAAGTGCAGCACAAAAAGGCCACCGCAAAAGCGCTGGCCAGAGGAAATGAGTGTGGGGGGAGAATCCGCTAGTGTTCTTCAGGGTGGGGAGCAAGAGGCTGCTCTAATTTAGACACTCTAAATGAATACGCGCAGCGCCTTCTTGCCGCCAAACGCGTCTCTGGGATAGGAGCG